>CAZCEE010000278.1:0-3692 GCA_964497165.1 uncultured Schumannella sp.
GTGACGAAGACTTCGCCGTGCTGGAACGGGTTCATCGTGCCCGGATCGACGTTGAGATACGGGTCGAGCTTCTGCATCTTGACGTGCAACCCGCGGGCGGTCAGAAGGTTGCCGAGCGACGCGGCAGTGAGACCCTTACCGAGCGATGAGACGACACCGCCGGTGACGAAGATGTGTTTGGTACGAACCGGGCCTGAATTGATCACCACGGGGTTTCAGCGTATCTCACCGAAGTAACGATGCGCTGTGACGCGCTGGTGTCGGTCACACCCACGTCCCGTGAGCCTGTTCGAGCAGCTCTTTCGCGTGGGCGAGGGCGTGCTCGGAGTCGGGAGAGCCCGACAGCAGCCGCGCCATCTCGAAGGCGCGGTCGTCGGCGTGCACGAGCCGCACGTTGCTCGTCGTGACGGAGCCGTCGGTGCCCTTCTCGACGACGAGGTGGTTGGTCGAATACGCCGCCACCTGCGCGAGGTGGGTCACGACGATGACCTGCGCGCTCTCGGCGAGGCGAGCAAGCCGGCGCCCGATCTCGGTCGCCGAAGCGCCGCCGACGCCGGCATCCACCTCATCGAAGACGAACGTCGGCACCGGGTCGGATCCGGCGAGCACCACCTCGATCGCGAGCATCACCCGCGACAACTCGCCACCCGACGCGCCCTTGCCGAGCGGGCGGGGCTCGGCGCCGGGGTGCGGCTGCAACAGGATCGTCACCTGGTCGTGTCCGGTGAGCGTCAGCTCGCGCTCTTCGACGGCGATCGTGAGTCGGGCGTCGGGCATCGCGAGCGCCTGCAGTTCGGCGGAGACAGCGTCTTGCAGCCGACTGGCGGCCGCGCGGCGCAGGTCGGTCAACCGAGCCGCGAGGTCGTGAACCCGGGCGAGACCTGCCTCGACTTCGGCTCCGAGCTGCTCGATGCGATCGGCATCGCTGTCGAGTTCGAGCAGCCGAGTGCTGCCCGACTCGAGGTAGTCGATGACGTCGTCGAGGGCGGGACCGTAGCGACGCACCAGTGCGTTGAGCGTGGCGCGACGCTCCTGGATGCCCTCCAGCTCGCGCGCGCCGTCGGCATCCAGTCCACCCAGGTAGCTCGAGAGCTGGCCAGAGATCTCTGCGAGGGCGAACGACGCCGAGGTGAGTTGGTCGGCGATCGGAGCGAGGGCGGGATCGTGCTCGACGACGCGGTCGAGCGCGCGCCGCGCGGAATCGACCAGCGCCGTCGCGTCGCCGCCGTCGCTTGACTGGGCGGATACGGCTTCGCGCGCCGCCGTGGCCGCAATGCGCAGGTCTTCAAGGTTGGAGAGGCGTTCGGCCTGCTCGGCGAGGGCGACGTCTTCTGCCCGTTGCGGGGCGGCGGCCTCGATCTCGGCCATGGCCAGACGCAGGTCTTCGGCCTCGCGCGCCCGGCGATCCCGCTCGGCGATGAGCAGATCGAGTTCGCCGCGGTCGGACTGCCAGCGCTGGAACGCCTCCTGGTAGTCGCCGAGCAACGTCGCCAACGGGACCCCCGCGAACCGGTCGAGGGCTTCGCGTTGCGCGACCGCCGACTTCAGCCGGATCTGGTCGGACTGCCCGTGGACGACGACGAGGTGCGGACTGAGCTCCCCCAGCACGCCGACCGGCGCGGCGCGCCCGCCGACCGTCGCGCGGCTGCGGCCGTCTGCCCCCACCGAACGGCCCAGGATGAGGTGCGCCCGCCCGTCCGCCGCGGCATCGACATCTCCGCCGGCATCCCGAACCCGTTCCGCGACGAGACCGTCGGACTCGATCTGCCAGTGCCCTTCGACGACGGCCTGCGGGCTGCCGGAGCGCACCGCGCCGCTGTCGCCGCGTTCGCCGAGCAGCAGCCCGAGCGCCGTGACCACCATCGTCTTGCCCGCACCGGTCTCACCGGTGAGCGCCGTGAACCCCGGCCCCAGTGGCAGCCGCGCCTCGCCGATCACGCCCAGGTCGCGGATGGAGATCTCCTCGATCACGAGTGGCCGTTCTTCTCGACGACCCGGCCCCCAGCCGCGGCCTCCTCGGAGGTCGGGCCGCGCCAGCCGGCGACCGGAAGACCGAACTTGTTGACGAGCCGCTCGGCGAACGGGCGCGGGCTGAGCCGCGCGAGTCGCACCGGAATCGGTGAGCGTCGCACGACCACGCGCGCCGCGGCCGGCAGCTCGAAGGTGCGGCGGCCATCGGCCCACAGCACCCCTGTGCCGGGCGTGCGGCGCAGCAGCTCCACCGCGAGGGCGGATTCGGGCCCGACGACGAGGGGGCGCGCGAAGAGCGCGTGCGCCGACAGCGGCACCATGAGTAGGGCCTCCACGGTCGGCCAGACGACCGGGCCGCCGGCAGAGAACGAGTACGCGGTCGAGCCGGTGGGGGTCGACATGACGACGCCATCACAGCCGAACGTCGAGATAGGGCGACCGTCGACTTCGATCGCGACCTCGAGCGAGCGTTCCCGGCTCGCCTTCTCGACCGACGCCTCGTTGAGCGCCCAGGTCTCGTAGACGACCTCAGCGTCGACCTTCACGCGCACCGAGACCGTCATGCGTTCCTCGACGACGTAGTCGCGGGCGAGCGCGCGCTCGACGGTGGCGTGCAGGTCGTCGCGTTCAGCCTCGGCGAGGAACCCGACGTGGCCGAGGTTGACGCCAAGCAGCGGAGCGTCGCACCCACGCGCGAGCTCAGCGGCCCGCAGGATCGTGCCGTCGCCACCGAGCACGATGACCAACTCGAGGTCGTCTTGGGCGACGTGCTCGCCGAGGATCGCGACCGGCTCGAGATCGGGGGCCGCAGCGACCAGGTCGCGGTGCTCGTCGGCCGAGAGCACCGGGGTGATGCCGGCCGCGATCAACTGGCGGCAAACCTCGGCCCCGGCCTGAAGCGAATCGGGTCGCCCGGTGTGCGCGACGACGAGGAGGTGGCGGTGCTCGCCGTTGCCGAGCTCAGACACGGGTTCCTCCAACGTTGGGCGCCCTACGGCAGGGCACCGATCACGCTCTCCCATTCTGGGGGATGGGATCCGACAGCGGATCGCGCCCACAGCAGATACTCCTGATTGCCGTTGCCGCCGAGCACTGGGGAGGGGACGATCCCTGCCGTCGCGAGCCCGGCATCCCAGGCGGCCCAGACCACCCCGCTGACCGCGTCGTGGCGCAGTGCCTGGTCGCGCACGATGCCCTCGCGCACCCCCTGTCTGCCGACCTCGAACTGCGGCTTCACCAGCAGAACGAAGTCGGCGGCGGTGCCGACGGTCGCGACGAGGGCGGGCAGGACTGTGGTGAGCGAGATGAACGACAGATCGGCGACGACGAGGTCGGGGCGCTCCGCGGTTCCGGATGCGGCGGCGAGCCCAGCAGCATCGAGGCTGCGCGCGTTGACGCCTTCGACCACTCGAACCCGGGGGTCGGACCGCACAACGGGAGCGAGCTGCCCGTGCCCGACGTCAAGGGCGATCACCTCGCGGGCGCCGCGTTCCAGCAGCACCTGCGTGAAACCGCCAGTCGACGCCCCGACGTCCAGTGCCAGCCGTCCCGTCGGATCGACGTCGAACGCGTCGAGCGCGCCGATGAGTTTGAGGGCCGCCCGGCCGACGTAGCGGTTCTCGCCCTCGATCGCGACGTCGGCATCCGGTCTCACCTTGGTCGCGGGCTTCGCCACCGCGCGGCCGTCCACCCGAACTCGCCCCTCCTCGATCGCCGCGACG
>CAZCEE010000279.1:0-3675 GCA_964497165.1 uncultured Schumannella sp.
GGAAAGACGGCGAGGCGCTGTTCCTCCGCGCGTCCTGCTGGCGTGAGTTCGCCGAGCACGTCGCGGGCTCGCTGACGAAGGGCGCCCGCGTCGTCGCGACCGGCCGTTTGAAGCAGCGGTCCTACGAGACGAAGGAAGGCGAGAAGCGCACCGCCATCGAGCTGGAGGTCGACGAGATCGGCCCGAGCCTGCGTTACGCCACCGCCCAGGTGACGCGCGCGCCGGGTGGCAGCACCGGTGGTGGTGGCCGGGGCCAGGTGGCCGCAGGCGTTGGTGCAGCCGAAGAGCCGTGGGCCGCGAGTGCGCCCGCCGCCGGCGGTGCCGACGACGTCTGGAACACGCCCGGCTCCTACAACGACGAGACCCCGTTCTGAGCCGTCGGCTCGAACGCTAGAGATTCGAAAAGGAAGACAGCAATGGCTGGCAAGAGCAGCAGCAGCGGCGACCGCCGCAAGCGCGTGCCCAAGGGCGGCAAGAACGCCGCTCCCGCGAAGAGCATCCGCGTCGGCATCATCGACTACAAAGACGTCGCGACGCTTCGCAAGTTCATCTCCGAGCGCGGAAAGATCCGCGCCCGGCGCATCACCGGCGTCTCGGTGCAGGAGCAGCGGCTCATCGCCCGCGCGGTCAAGAACGCGCGTGAGATGGCCCTTCTCCCCTACGCGGGTTCGGGGCGGTAGAGACATGTCGAAGCTCATCCTCACCTCCGAGGTCACCGGCCTCGGTTCGCCGGGTGACGTCATCGACGTCAAGAACGGCTACGCCCGCAACTACCTCATCCCGCAGGGCTTCGCGATCGCCTGGTCGAAGGGCGCCGAGAAGCAGGTCGACTCGATCAAGGCGTCCCGCGCTGCGAAAGAGCTCGCCACCCTCGAGGAGGCACAGGCCCTCAAGGCCAAGCTCGAGTCCGCTCCCGTGAAGCTCGCCGTCAAGGCGGGCAGCGAGGGCCGACTGTTCGGCTCGGTGAAGACCTCGGATATCGCGGATGCGGTCAAGGCCGCGGGTCTCGGCGACATCGACAAGCGCTCCATCGAGATCTCGACTCCGGTCAAGAGCCTCGGCCGGCACGACGCCACGGTGCGTCTACGCACCGACGTTCTCGCCGCGCTCACGCTCGACGTGGTCGCTGCCAAGTAACCCGTTTCACCCGGATGGCGCACCCTTGCGGGGGTGCGCCATCCGTCATTAATCGGGGGACACCCCCCTCATCTTTTCCGGCAGGGCCTTCACAATCCGTCCACAGGGGACTTGTCAACCCCCGAACCCTCAAGCGGCACTCCAACCCTGTTTCCACACACAGGGTGTGCACTGGGAAATCCCTGGTCAGAGGGCCTTAGACGCCCAACACCGGCCGGTTTCCCACAGCTGATTCCACAACTTCTTCACACGAGCGTCGGCGTTTCCCGCCGATTTCCCACAGCGTTATCCACAGGGCCGGTTGTCCCCCCGTCACAGCGCTCTTAGCCTGAACGAGCACTCCCGCCGCGGGGTTCGGGGAACCTCAGCAACCGGCCGTCCAGGGTGTCGTCCGGCGATGTCGGCGTGCCCGCATAGCCTGACCGCAGGAGGTCTCCGCATGTCCATCGCGCACCTAGGGCTCGCCGACGCACCCGGCGCGGGCGAACGGGGCGGCTGGCAGGGTGAGCGCACACCACCACACGACCTCTTGGCCGAACAGAGCGCCCTCGGCGGCATGATGCTCAGCAACGACGCCGTCGCCGACGTGACCGAAGTCGTGCGGGGCGTCGACTTCTACATGCCCAAACACGAGGTCGTGTTCGACGCGATCCTCTCGCTCTACTCGCACGGCGAGCCGACCGACGTCATCGCCGTCACCGACGAGCTGACGAAGACCGGCCTGCTGGGGCGCGCCGGCGGCGCCGAATATCTGCACACCCTCACCGGCCTGGTGCCGACTGCCGCGAACGCCGGATATTACGCCTCGATCGTCGCCGAGAAGGCGGTGCTGCGGCGACTCGTCGAGGCCGGCACCCGCATCGTGCAGATGGGCTACGCGAGCGAAGGCGAGGTGACCGATCTCGTCAACAACGCGCAAGCCGAGATCTACGGCGTCACGGGCGGCCTCGAAGGCGACGACTACATCCCCCTCGTCGAGGCGATCGACACCGCGGTCGGCGAGATCGAGCTCGCCCGCGGACGCGACGGTCAACTCGCCGGTGTGCCGACCGGATTCGCCGAACTCGACTCCCTCACCAACGGCCTGCACGGCGGGCAACTGATCATCGTGGGCGCCCGCCCCGCGATGGGTAAGTCGACGCTCGCCCTCGATTTCGCCCGCACCGCGGCAGTGCACCACAAGCTGCCGACCATCTTCTTCTCGCTCGAGATGGGCCGCAGCGAAATCGCGACGCGTCTGCTGTCGGCCGAGTCCGGCATCCCGATGCACGTGCTGCGCAAGGGCAACATGGATGAGCGCGACTGGACTCGGCTGGCGAGTGTGCGCGGCGACATCGGCGACGCGCCCCTGTTCATCGACGACAGCCCCAACATGACGCTCGTCGAAATCCGCGCCAAGTGCCGCAAACTCAGCCAGCGCGTCGGACTCAAGATGGTCGTCGTCGACTACCTGCAGCTCATGACCTCGGGCAAGAAGGTCGAGTCGCGGCAGCAGGAGGTCAGCGAATTCTCGCGGGCCCTGAAGCTGCTCGCCAAAGAGCTCGGGGTGCCGATCGTCGCACTCGCCCAGCTCAACCGCGGCCCCGAGCAGCGTGCCGACAAGAAGCCTGCGCTCTCCGACCTGCGCGAGTCGGGCTCGCTCGAGCAAGACGCCGACATCGTCATCCTGCTGCACCGCGAAGCCGCGTACGATCGCGACCACCCGCGCGCCGGCGAGGCCGACCTCATCGTCGCGAAGCACCGCAACGGCGCGACCGACGAGATCGCTGTCGCCTTCCAGGGGATGTACTCGCGCTTCGCCGACATGCCGCGCACGTAGGCGCGGCATGTCGCCCCCGCGGCAAGCACAGTTGCCGCGCACGTAGACTCGTCGCGTGGTAGCCGCCTGGATCGCTCAACTGGCGCGCGGCGTTCTGGCCCTGGCACTGGGCATCACGATCACGCTGACCCTCGAGCACACTCCCGTCTTCGGACTGGTGACCTTCGGCGTCTTCGCGGTACTCGCGGGCCTGGTGGTGCTCGGGGCGTCGCTCTTCGGTGCCTACGCCGGCCGCATGCGTGCGGGATTCCTCGGGCAGGGTGTCGCGACCGTCGCCGCGGGGGTTGTGGCGCTTGCCGTCCCCGGGGGCGGTGTGGCGTTCCTGGCGTATCTCGTGGGTGCGTGGGCGGTCGTCGCGGGACTGCTCGAGGGTGCGAGCGGCATCCTCGCCCGGAAGCTCTCGCCCCTCGCCCGCGACTGGATCATCGCCGGGGTGCTCACCGTGGCGCTCGGCGCTGTCGCGTTCCTGCTGCCTCCCGACTTCGTGCAGACGTTCGCCGGCGATCGGGGCACGTCGGGCACGCTGACATCCTCGGTCATCCTCATCGGGGTGATCGGTGTGTGGGCGATTCTCGTCGGGGTGCTGCAGACCATTTCGGCGATCACCGTGCGCACCGCCAGAACGGCACGGGTCGACCGCACCGACCGCGTGGCCACACCGTGACCGACCCGAACGGCCGCCGCCCGACGTGGCGGGAGCGCGCCCGTCCCGCCGAGGT
>CAZCEE010000280.1:0-3658 GCA_964497165.1 uncultured Schumannella sp.
CGGAACCGATGGGCGGCTCCCCCGTGGCGCCGACCGGCAACTCGTTCGTCATCCAGGAGCATCACGCGACGGCGCTGCACCACGACTTTCGGCTCGAACGTGACGGCGTGCTCGTGTCGTGGGCGGTGCCGAAGGGGGTGCCGACCGAGGTGGGCAAGAACCACCTCGCTGTGCACACCGAAGATCATCCGCTCGAGTACGGGCAGTTCGAGGGCGAGATCCCGAAAGGCGAGTACGGCGCCGGGAAGGTGACGATCTGGGACCGCGGCTCGTACGACCTCGAGAAGTGGCGCGACGACGAAGTGATCTTCACGATCCACGGCGAAAAGCATGGATCGCACCGGCTCGCGTTGATCCAGACCGGCGGCAAAAACTGGCTCCTTCACCTCATGAAAGACCAGCAACCCGTCGACTGGGACGACCCCGAGAGCGTGGCCGCATCGAAGGCGCGGTCGGCGGCGGGACAGCGTTCATCAGGATCGTGGAAACGCGTCGGCGCCGAGCCCCGTCGCGGGCTGAAGCGCGGCAAGGCGGTCGTCGGTGGGCGCACGAACGCGGCCGGCGCGGTGCATCCGATGCTCGCCACCCTCGCCACCCTCGACACGTTCGACGCGAGCGACGACTGGGTGTTCGAGATGAAGTGGGACGGCTACCGCGCGATCGCGACGGTGCACGGCGACGTGGTGGAACTGCGGTCGCGGAACGGGCTTGACTTCACGCCGACCTATCCCGAACTGGCTGCGCTGGCGGATGCTGTCGACGGTGACGTCGTCCTCGACGGCGAGATCGTCGCGCTCGACGAGGCGGGCCGACCGTCGTTCGGGCTGCTGCAGACCCGCTCGGGGATCACCTCACCGCGCGACGTCGAGCGGGCGCGGAAGGTGCAGGGGGTGGAGTTCTTCGCCTTCGACATCCTCGAACGCGACGGGCGTTCGCTCCTGGGTCGCCCGTACACGGAGCGTCGCGCAGAGCTGCGCGAGGCGGTGCAGGATGCCGGCGTCGTGCGGGTTCCCCCGGAAACCGGGGCCGATCTCGACGACGCCGTCGCGACGAGCCGCAAACTCGGACTCGAAGGCGTCATCGCGAAACGCTCGAACTCGCCGTACCGGTTGGGCCGGCGGTCACGGGACTGGCTGAAAATCAAACACACCCTCACGCAGGAGGTCGTCGTCGCGGGCTGGCGTCCGGGCAATGGGGCGCGGTCCGACACGGTCGGGTCGCTGCTCGTGGGCATCCCGGGGCCGTCGGGCCTGGACTACGTGGGCAGGGTCGGCAGCGGATTCACCGACCGCGAGCTCGCCGACATCCGCGTGCGACTCGACCGGATGGAGCGCGAGACGAGCCCGCTCGTGGGGGTCCCGCCCGTCGACGCGAAAGACGCGCACTGGGTCACCCCGAAACTCGTCGGCGAGGTCGAATACGCCGAGATCACCGCCGACGGCCGCTTGCGCGCCCCGACCTGGCGCGGCTGGCGGCCCGACAAGACCACTGAAGAAATCACCTGGGAGGTACCCGATGGATCGTGATCCCGACAGCCTGGAGTACGAGCCGAACTCGGAGGATGAGCGGATCGAACCGCTCGAATCCGACGACGACGCCGTTCCCCCGCCGCCGACCCTCGACCCCGACGAACGGATCGAGCAGGACGACGAAGACGACGTCGGCTTCGACGACGACCGCCCGGCCTGACCGGCGCGCGAAGTGCCGAATTCTGCCGCACGCCCGGCGCGAGGCGCGGCAGAAATGGGCATTTCGCGAGCCCAGGCGGGGTTCAGTACAGGAAGAAGATCGGCGCCCAGTCGGGGTTGCGGGCGTGCACGATCGCGAGAAAGACGAGCGCGTCGAACGCCAGATGCACGGCGAGCACGTAGCCGAGCGACCGGGTCTTCGCGAACAGGTACCCCTGCAGCAGCGCGAACGGGATGGTGAGCAGCGGGCCCCATTCGCGGTACCCGAGCTCCCAGAGGAACGACACGAAGATCACCGCGGTGAGGATGTTGGCCTGCCACAGCGGGAAGTGTCGACGCAGTAGTACGAGCACCGTGCAGATGAAGAACAGTTCGTCCCAGGTGCCGACCGCGTTGACGCCGACGAAGAAGCGCAACAGCTCAGCCTGGTCTTCGAGCGCCGGCCAGTTCACGTAGGCGCCCGAGCGGATGAAGTAGAACGGCAGGATCAGGTAGCCCAGCAGCGGCACGGCGACCAGGTAGCCGATCTCGAGCCGCGTCTTCTTCTCGCGCGACCGCCACGGGAATCGGACGGCTCGCCGCCGGAACAGGAACCGGTCGAGCAGGAACGGCACCAGAACCGCCAGCGCAAGCACCGTGCCGATGCGGATGAACGACGGCCACGAGACATCCGCTTCGACGCTCGTCGTCGCGACGATCCCGACGCCGATCCCGATCAGCGCGAGGTCTTTGCCGAGTTCGCGGTCGACGAGCATCGCGGCGATGAGCGACACCGCGAGCAGCGGAACGCCGATCGCATGCAGCTGCAGCCCGAACAGGAAGAACGCCGACAGCGACACCCCGACGGCGGGGAGCAGCTTCCACCCCGAGCCGGCGTGAAGTGGGATTTCGATACGCCCGCTCAGCGGGCTACTCAACCGACGGCGCTTCCATGATCGGAAGGTTGATGACACCGGTCGACGTCACCATGCCGGAGAGCCGTTCGGGCGAGAGCACCTTGCGCACGTCTTCGGCCGACATCAGACCCTGATCGACCACCAGTTCAGCGATCGAGGCGTGCGTCGTGAGCGCGGTGTGCGCGAGGGTCGCCGCTGCCGCGTAGCCGATGTACGGGGTCAGCGCCGTGACGACCCCGACGCTCATTCCCACCTGCTCGTTCAAGCGTTCGACGTTTGCCTTGATGCCGACGATGCAGTTCACCCGCAGCGTCGTGCAGGCGTGGGTCATCCAGTCCAGCGACTGCAGGATGCTGTGGGCGATGACGGGTTCGAAGGCGTTGAGCTGCAGTTGCCCGGCCTCCGCGGCGGCGGTGACGGTGGCATCCGCCCCGATGACGGCGAACGCCACCTGGTTGACCACCTCGGGAATCACCGGGTTGACCTTGCCGGGCATGATCGACGACCCCGCCTGGCGGGCGGGCAGGAAAATCTCGCCGAGCCCGGCCTGCGGCCCCGACGACAGCAGCCGCAGGTCGTTGCAGATCTTCGAGAGCTTCACTGCGGCGCGCTTGAGCGTGCCGGAGGCCGTCATGAAGATGCCCGCGTCGGCGGTCGCCTCGATGAGGTCGGGCGCCGTCTCCTGCGGCATGCCGGTGAGCTCCTCGAGGTGGCGACGCACCGCCTCGGCGTAGCGCGGGTCGGCGGTGATGCCGGTGCCGATCGCCGTCGCACCCATGTTGATCTCGTTGAGCCACGGAATCACTTCCGAAAGCCGGTCGAAATCTTCGGTGAGAGTGTGGGCGAACCCGCTGAACTCCTGACCGAGGGTCATCGGAACGGCATCCTGCATCTGGGTGCGACCGACCTTGAGGATGCTCGCGAACTCGACACCTTTCGCGGCGAACGACTCGGTCAGCAGCTTGTGCTCTTGGATAGCCCAGAGTGGGGCTCCGGCGTTCGCGGGCAACGTGAAGGCGCTGGTCGCTAGCAGGAAGAGAGCCAGGATGGGAAGGGAGGACCGTCGCGTCATCA
>CAZCEE010000281.1:0-3646 GCA_964497165.1 uncultured Schumannella sp.
CCGCTCTCGGCCACGGCGTCCCGGTCGTGCTCGACGCCGGGGCGCTCGACCTCTGGCCGCACGCCACCGGGCCGCGCGTTCTGACCCCGCACGCCGGTGAGCTCGCCCGGCTGCTCGGCGTCGGCAAAGACGAGGTGCTGGCCGATCGTCAGGCAGCTGCGCGACAGGCTGCCGCCACCGCGGGCGCAACCGTGCTGCTCAAGGGAGCCGAGACGCTGGTCGCGTCGCCGGGGGGCGAGCTGGTGCGGGTGCGCAACGCGACTCCGTGGCTGGCGACCGCCGGTGCGGGGGATGCGCTCGCCGGCATTCTCGGTGCCCTCCTCGCGACGCACGCCGACGCTCCGGATCTCGCGCCGATCGCGGCGGCGGCCGCCTGGATCCACGGGGAAGCCGCGCAACGAGCATCCGGCGGCGGGCCGTTCACGGTGCTCGACCTCTGTGTCGCCCTGCCCGCTGTCGTGCGCGATCTCGTCGGCTGATTCGCGCGGGCTGCCCGCTACCATGAACGCATGAAGGTGTTCGCGTTCCTGGTCTCGCTCGCGCTGTTCCTCGGCGGTTTCGCCCTGTTCGGCTACGCCTTCACCTTCGGCGAAGACCTGCACGCTGTCGCCTTCTTCGGCGGCATCCTGGCGGTCTCGGCGTCGCTGATGATCCCGTTCCACCTGCTCGAGCGTCTGGACTAGAACGCCTTCCGCATCCGCGACGGCGTTCGTTGCGGCGTCGCCGCACGTCGTCTTCCCGCGCCTCCTCGCTCACGACCCGGCTCGGTTCTATCCGAGATCGGGAGTGCTGCCGGGTGTCGTGGCGGTGCGCGACCAGACCGGCGCCTGGGATGCCGTCGGCCAGACGCGCACCCTGGTGCTCACCGACGGGGGCACGGTGAAAGAGACCCTCATGGTCGTCGCCCTGCCGTCCTTCGCGTACGACCTGTCGACGTTCACGGGCTTCTTCGGCCACCTCGTCGCCGGCGGCCGTTCGGAGTGGCGGGTCGACGCGCACGGTGACGGTACCTCGATCGAGTGGACCTACGCGTTCACCGCGAAGCCGGGCTGGGCGCTCGTCGTCGCGGCGATTCTGAGGCTCGCCTGGGCGCCGTACATGCGTCGAGTGCTTCCGGCGATCGCGGCGTCGACGGCAGCGCCCTCCTGATCGGCATAGATTCACGGCGTACTCCCACCCCGGAGCCGTCCCTCCAGGAATAGCCTGGCGCCACGGGAGGGGCGCGCGTGGGCGAGATCGGTCAAAGCACGACGGATCAACTCGCGGCTGTGCGCGTCGAGTGGGAGCATCCTGACTGGCTCGCCGATCTCGCCGCCGACCTCGACCTTGCCACCCGCGTCGCGATGCGCCTGCGCCCCGACGGCCTCGTCGAAGTCACCGTCTCGGGTGACCTGGTCGGCTTCGTCGATCACGTCGCGCCGGTCTTCGTCGCCCTTGTCGGCGAGCGCCCGATGGCGGCTGTCGAGATCGCCCAGCGCCACACCCTCGCGGCCGCCGTTGAGGTCTTGCGGGCGTGGCGCGAAGGTTCCCCAGACTGACGGCTCGCAGCCGCCCTCAGGCAGCCGACTCCAGAACTCGCCCGCCGAAGGAACGCAACCGCGTCTCGAGCCCCTCGATCCGCTCGAAGAGGCGGGTAGGAGCATCGGGCATCCAGTCGTTCGCGGGTGGCGCGATCCGGATGAGCAGCGAGCAGGCCAGATCGGCGCAGATGTAGGTACCGACCGAGTTGCCCGCGCGGCCGGCGTCGCCCGCGCGCGCGGCGCTGAACATCGTGACCTGACCGGCCGGCTGGGGAGTGTTGCAGAGTGAGCAGATCGCAGAACCCGGACGCAACCGCACCTCGGAAGCCTGCAGCGCGATGCCGATCGGCTCCTCGCTGCGCCAGTAGACCAGGTACCCGCGCAACGGTGAACCCGGGTTACGCCACCCGAGGTACTCGCGTTCCGACCAGACCACCTCGTGCAAGCCGGGGAGCGGCATCCGCTCGGCCTCACCGCGCGCCGCGTTCACCATCGACGCGCGGATCTCCGGCTCGCTCATCGGCTCCATCGCCGATCAGCCTAGCTCGCGGTCTGCGGCGCCGATCTGGGGGTTAGCCCCCTGGACCGGTCGCGAGCGCGGGACGCAGGATGGGGTCATGAGCGAACTCAGCAGGCCACGCACCGGCCGCGTCATCGGTGGCGTCTGCGCCGCCCTCGCCCAGCGCTTCGGCTGGGACGTCACCCTCGTGCGCGTTCTCGCCGTCGTCTCGCTGCTGCTCCCCGGGCCGCAGCTCATCTTCTACGTGATCGCCTGGATCGTCATCCCGGGGGAGCTCGCACCCGTTTCCGCACCCGCCACGACGAGCACTTCGCACGCAGGCTGATCCCCAGCTTTGCCTCAGCAGCCGTTCAGACGCCGTCCGTATCGTTCCCGCTATGGGATTCCTGGACAGGCTGTTCGGCACCGAAGACGATGCCGCCCCCGCATCGCCGCGCCGCCGCCCGCCGAACGAGGATGAGCGCGCTATCGAGCGCTACCGTTACCTGCTGAGTTCCGCGCCTCCCGAGACGATCGAACAGGTGCACGCCGAGGCGTTCTCGAAACTCGACGACTCGCAACGCGCCCTCGTCTACGAAGAACTCTCCAAGGGGTCGGCAACGGGGGAGCGGCCGCTGTCGAGCGAACCCGCAACCCTCGCCCGCGCCGCCACCCGCAAAGAGATGCGCGAGCCGGGTTCGCTCGAGCGCAGCCTGGCCGGCCCGAGCTTCGGCTCGATGGTCGGCAGCACCTTGCTCGGCACCGTCGCGGGCTACGTCATCGGTTCAGCACTCGTGAGCGCGTTCCTGCCCTGGGACGGCGGCTCTAGCTCTGACGCGAACGGCGACTCCGGCTCCGACGCGAGCGCCGACTCGGGCGACGCATCGGCGGATGCCGGTGGCGACTTCGGGGGTGGCGACGACTTCGGTGGTGGCGACTTCGGCGGAGACTTCGGCTTCTAACGAGTGGTCGCGCGCTGCGGCCAGCGGCCGAGCAGCAGGATCGCGACCGAGAAGCATGCCGCTCCGACGATCGCCAGCCACAGGTCGAGGAAGTACTCGATCACCAGGAACGGCGGCACGAAGGTGAGAGCCGTCGCGACGGCGACGACCCAGATCGGCGGCGTCGGCCCGACCTCGCGCGGCTGCTCGAAGCGTCCGACGATGAGCGACAGCGCGAACAGGATGCCGAGCACCAGCAGGTAGACGAGGATGCGCGACCACCACCAGGCGGGCGACGCGGGTTCGGGGCTCGCCCCGGGAATGAGCAGTCCGAGGCCCGCGATGATGATGACGACCGGGAGGTGCCACAGGTAGATCGTCATCAGGCGGGTGCCGACGAGAAACACGACAGCCCGCGCGGCGTGCGTCGACATGAGTTTCGCGAGGGCGGGCCGCAGCAGGCGCAGCAGGCACGCCTGCGCGAGGCCGAGCAGCACGAGCGGCAGGGTCGGCGGGTTGAGGTTGACCAGCATGTCGGTGTTGTACGGCCCGACGGCGGTGAGCGGCACGAGGGCCGCGTAGCCCGCGGCTGCGATGAGCACGAGCTGCCACCAGGCGCGGCGGGCGAACCACCCGTCGGCGTACCAGAACCCGATCTGTTGCACGAGCAACCAGACGAACAGCAT
>CAZCEE010000282.1:0-3639 GCA_964497165.1 uncultured Schumannella sp.
CAGCAGCAGGCGGTCGCGTGGGAGGCTTAGCCGAGCGCGCTCGCGCTCTGTGCGACGACCTGTGCAACGAGCCGGTGCAGCAAACAGAGAGAGGCCCTACCTGGGCTTAATCAGGTAGGGCCTCTCTCCTTGTGAGAACAGGGAAGTTCGGTCCCTGGCGTCGTGTCGGGCTGACAGGATTTGAACCTGCGACCCCCTGACCCCCAGTCAGGTGCGCTACCAAGCTGCGCCACAGCCCGTGGCATGCGCCGCCCCTCATGGAGAAGTCCGGCACGGCCTCCTACTCTAGCCGACCCCGCGCGGGCGGCAGCGCGGCTCGATCCAATGTCGGTGGTTGCCACTTGTCTTGACGCATGGTCACCTTCCGCGACGAGCCGCCGGCGAGCGATTTCGCGCGCGTCGACGAGCGGATGCAGGCGGATGCCGCGGTGATCGAAGCGATCGTGGCGGCCGATCGGATGATCGCATCCATCACTGCCACGAAGCTCGAGCTCATCGACTTCGCGCACATCACACAGGTCGGCCCGACGCCGCACGTGCTCGCCGAGCGGGAGTTCCGCGCCGAACTGGCGACCGCGCTTCGCATCTCCGAGCGCGGTGCCGAGACGCTCATCGACGAGGCCGAGATTCTCGCCCGATACCTCCCCGCCACCCGCGCCGCTCTCGCGGACGGGCGCATCACGCCCCGCCAAGCGCGCATCCTCGTCGACGAGTTGGGCGGCCTCGACAACGACGAGCGCGAAGAGCTCGAGGGGCGGATGCTCGACGCTGCCGATCAGTCGGCGGCGTCGTTCCAGCGGGCGGTCAAGCGCCTGCGCGAGACTCGGGATGCCGACCAGGCCGCCGAGCGCCACCGTCGTGCTCGAGAGGGTCGCCAGGTCACCTGCCAACCCGGGCGCGACGGAATGGCGTGGCTCGTCGCCCACCTGTCGGCCGCCGAAGCCCTCGCGATCGACAGCCGCCTCGACGACCTCGCGCGCGGGCTTGCAAGACTCGGCGACGACGACCGCAGCATCGCGCAACTGCGCGCCGACGCGTTCGGCGATGTGCTGCTCGACCGCGACACGCGCGCATCCCGTCGGTTCGGCGATGCGAAGCCCACCGTCGTCGTCACCGTTCCGATCTCGGTGCTCATGGGCAAGTCCGAGAAACCCGCTGAAATCGTCGGCTACGGCCCGATCGACGATGAGACAGCGCGCGAACTGACAGCCGAAGCGCCGGTGCTCCGGCGGATGTTCACCGACCCTCGCGATGACGCGATCATCGCCCTCGGCCGCACCCGGTATCGCGTCACCGAAGACCTCCGACTCTGGCTCACCGTGCGCGACGGCCGCTGCCGATTTGTCGGATGCTTCCGTCGTACGGCTGCGTGCGACGTCGACCACAAGCACGCCTGGGCGGAAGGGGGCGCGACAGACGACTGCAATCTCGGTCACCTGTGTCGCGGCCATCACACTCTCAAACACGAGACCAACTGGCGGATCGAAGCGATCCACCCCGACGGCGCCGTCGACTGGATCTCGCCCACCGGCCGCCGACATCGCTCGCGACCGGCTCGCACCGTCGGCACCGACCCGCCTCCGTAGCCCGGTTCCGCAGCCCGGTTCCGAGACTTCGTCAACCTTCGGGAGCCCCTCGCGCGTCGCGTGAGTGACCGCGGCATAAGCCACGGCTCACGAACGGAGCAACCGATGCGCACCCCCCGTCGAACTCGCCTCATCCAGCTCGGCTCCGCACTCACGGGCGCCGCACTCCTCATGGGCGTCACCGTCGCGCCTGCCGCTGCCGCGCCGCCGCCCGAGGACGACTCCTCGATCGCCTATCCGTACCCGTACCCGTCAATTGCCGAACTCATCAAACTCGACACGACGGTGCCGACCTTCAAGCTCCCCGGCTGCACAGGGCTCCTCTCGCCGCACGCCGCCACCCTCTTCGGTACCGGGCTCAGGGCCGTGACGCCCACCGACGACGGCACTCGCTCAACAGTCATCTCCGCCATCATCACGGCGAACCACGGCACGGTCTGCGCCTGGCAGGTCGGCAAGACGAAGAACTTCATCCAGTTCTCCGTCACCCCGATCTCAGAAGCCCAGCGCCGAGCCATCATCGCCGACTGGGAGGCACGCTTCGGCACCTCCGGTTACGGGGTCGGCGGTCGCAACCTCATCTTCCACGCCAGCACGATCTCGACCACGGAGTCGGCCATGCTGCTCGAGGAAGGTCTCTACATCACGGCCACCCCGGTCGACGGCACGCTGTTCCCGGCCTTCATCCAAGACCAGAGCGACCACCTCTACGACCTGATCCACTGACCGGAACCGGCAGCCCGGATCCAGCGGTTTTCAAGAACCGACTGTCCGCGGCCGCCGGTACCGTGGGAGCATGCCGACGACTCCTCACTCCGCCGACACCCACGCTGCCGACAGCCACGCGGCCGACAGCCACGACCTCATCCGCGTCATCGGCGCTCGCGAGAACAACCTCAAGAACATCAGCCTCGAGATTCCCAAGCGCCGGCTGACGGTGTTCACCGGGGTATCCGGATCAGGCAAGTCGAGCCTCGTCTTCAGCACGATCGCCGCCGAATCCCAACGCCTCATCAACGAGACCTACCCCGCGTTCGTGCAGGGCTTCATGCCCAGCCCGGGGCGACCGGATGTCGACGTGCTCGACGGGCTGACGACGGCGATCATCGTCGACCAGGAACGGATGGGCGCCAACGTGCGCTCCACCGTCGGCACCGCGACGGATGCCAACGCGATGCTGCGCATCCTCTTCAGCCGCATGGGTGAGCCCCACATCGGATCCCCGCAGGCGTTCTCGTTCAACGTCGCCTCCGTCACCGGCACCGGGTCGGCGACCGTCGAAACCGCGAGCGGCAAGACGATCGATCGGGAGTTCGCGACCACCGGCGGCATGTGCCCGCGGTGTGAGGGCATGGGCAATGTGAACGACATCGACCTCACCCAGCTCTTCGACGAGACGAAGACGCTGAAGGAGGGGGCGCTCACGATCCCGGGCTACAACGCCGAGGGCTGGGCAGTTCGTCTCTTCTTGGAGTCGGGGCTCATCCCGGCAGACAAGCCGATCAAAGACTTCACCGCCGACGAGAGACACGACTTCCTCTACAAGGAGCCGACGAAGGTCAAACTCGCCGGCATCAACATGACCTTCACCGGGCTCATCCCGCAAGTGCAGAAGTCGTTCCTCTCCAAAGATGTCGAAGCGCTTCAGCCGCACATCCGCGCATTCGTCGAGCGTGCCGTGACCTTCACCGCGTGCCCCGAATGCGAGGGCACCCGACTGAGCGCCGCAGCGCGTTCGTCGAAGATCGCGGGAATTTCCATCGCCGACGCCTGCCGCATGCAGATCAGCGACCTCGCCGTTTGGGTGCGCAGCCTCGAAGCGACCCATATTGGGCCGCTCCTGGAGAACCTGCAGCAGACCCTCGACTCGTTCGTCGAGATCGGTCTCGGCTACCTGAGCCTCGACCGCCCGTCGGGAACCCTCTCCGGCGGCGAAGCCCAGCGCACCAAGATGATCCGGCACCTCGGCTCGAGCCTCACCGACGTCACCTACGTGTTCGATGAGCCGACGGTGGGACTGCATCCGCACGACATCCAACGCATGAACGATCTG
>CAZCEE010000283.1:0-3637 GCA_964497165.1 uncultured Schumannella sp.
GAGGGTGTCATTGCCGAGGTGCTCGCGAACGCGACCGGCATCCCGGTGTTCAAGCTCACCGAGGAGGAGTCGAGTCGGCTCATCTTCATGGAGCAGTCGTTGCATCAGCGGGTCATCGGTCAGGAGGAGGCCATCTCGGTTCTCGCCAAGACGATCCGCCGCACGCGTGCCGGACTGAAAGACCCGAAGCGTCCGTCGGGGTCGTTCATCTTCGCCGGCCCCACCGGTGTCGGAAAGACCGAGCTGGCGAAGGCGCTCGCCGAGTTCCTCTTCGACGACGAGAACGCGCTCATCTCGCTCGACATGAGCGAGTACGGCGAGAAGCACACCGTCTCGCGGCTGTTCGGTGCCCCTCCCGGGTTCGTCGGCTTCGAAGAGGGCGGCCAGCTCACCGAGAAGGTGCGGCGCAAGCCGTTCAGCGTCGTGCTCTTCGACGAGATCGAGAAGGCGCACCCCGACATCTTCAACTCGCTGTTGCAGATCCTCGAAGAGGGTCGCCTGACTGACGGTCAGGGCCGCGTTGTCGACTTCAAGAACACGGTCATCATCATGACGACCAACCTCGGCACGAAGGACATCACCGGCGGTCCCGTCGGCTTCACGCTCGAGGGCAACGCGGCAGCGGACTACTCCGCGATGCGCGGCAAGGTCATCGAAGAGCTGAAGAAGCACTTCAAGCCCGAGTTCCTCAACCGCGTCGACGAGACGATCGTGTTCCCGCAGCTCAGCAAGGAAGAGTTGATGCAGATCGTCGGTCTGTTCATCAAGCGCCTCGCCGAGCGGCTGCTCGACCGCGACATGACGCTCGAAGTGTCGGAGGATGCGAAGGCCAAGCTCATCGAGCTGGGCTGGGATCCGACACTCGGCGCCCGCCCGCTGCGGCGTGCGGTTCAGCACGAGATCGAAGACCGACTCTCGGAGAAGATCCTGCACGCCGAACTCGATGCGGGCGACCACGTGCGCGTCGGCTTCACCGACGACGAGTTCACGTTCGAGACCGGACGCCAGGCCGGCCGCGACCCGAAGCCCACGAAGGCCGCTGCCCTCGGGGCCTAGGCACGACGAACATCTGCCGCGGCTGGAGCCGTGGGGTGGGGGCGGGAGTTACGACTCCCGCCCCCACGCGTCTTCCCCCGCCGCGAGGGTTCTTCGCAAGGGTAGAGTCGGGCGTCGTGAGTGAATTCAGCGTGCGGCGGGCGCGCACCGGCGACATCCCCGAGATCGAGACGCTCATCGCCCCGCTCGTCGAGAGCCGCGTGCTGCTCGGCAAGGATCGCGTCGTGTTCTACGAGGCGGTGCAGGAGTTCCGGGTCGCTGAGGATGCCGACGGCCGGCTGATCGGCTGCGGCGCCTTGCACGTGATGTGGGAAGACCTCGGCGAGGTGCGCACCCTCGCTGTCGCCGACACCTGGCGCGGGCGCGGCGTCGGTCATTCGATCCTCGACCGGCTCGAGGCGGAGGCCCGCGACCTCGGCCTTTCGCGACTGTTCTGCCTGACCTTCGAGACGGGCTTCTTCGGCCGCAACGGCTACGCCGAGATGGCGGAAAGCATCGTCTCGCCCGACGTCTACGCCGAGCTGGTGCGCTCGCCCGACGAAGGTGTCGCGGAGTTCCTCGACCTCTCGCGGGTGAAGCCGAACACCCTCGGCAACACTCGGATGCTCAAGCAGCTCTGATCCGGGCGTTCGTCGCATCGGGGCGTGCCGACGCGCGAGCCGCGGAACGCGGGCTTACCCTGGCGACATGTCGAGCGTGCGCAACCCCGTCGGGCCGCAGCCGCCGTCGGTGTATTGGCGGCGTCGCCTTCTGGTGTTGCTCGGCCTGATCGCCGTCGTCGTGATCATCGTGTTGATCGTCGTGCGACCGGGCGCCGAGAACACCGGCACCGCGACGCCGACACCCACCACCTCCGCGTCGAGCACACCGGTCGCCGGCGAAGAGGGCGAAGAGTGCAACCCCGCGGTGATCGAGTTGGCGGCGATCACCGACTCGACCAGTTACGCCCCCGGCGTGCAGCCACAGATCTCGATGTCGATCACCAACACCGGCGCGGTCGCCTGCACGCTCGACGTCGGCACGTCGGCGCAGGCGTACTTCATCGTCAGCGGGTCGGATCCGATCTGGAATTCTCGCGACTGCCAGCAGGGCGGGGATGCGTTCGAACGGTCGCTCGAACCGAACGAGCCACTCACGACGCAGCCGTTCGCCTGGGACCGCACCCGCTCCGCCACCGACACCTGCGCCGCCAGCCGCCCGGAGGTCATCGCGGGCGGTGCCACCTACCGTCTCAGCGTCACCCTCGGCGACATCGAATCTGGCGAAGACACCCCCTTCATCCTCAACTGAGCGCACCCCACCTCGGTGGTTGAGAAGCGGTGCGCGTGTCGAAACCCGTGGGTTGAGTGCCGGACGCGAAGCGCCCGGTGTATCGAAACCACACCAGCGGGTTGCTCGGAGTGGTGGTTTCGACACGCCCGCTGCGCGGGCTACTCAACCAGCGAGGGACGGGGGCTGGTCAGAACGCGGGAACGGCTGCCCGCTCGGCGGGCGCGGCGGCGAACGCGATGCCGATTGCGGAGTGCACGGAGCCGGCATCGCCGTCGACGATCTGCGTGTAGCCGAGGCGTTTCGCTTCGCCGAGCCGCTGCCGGGCGAGCGGCACCGGACGGATCTCGCCGGCAAGCGAGATCTCGCCCACTGCTGCGAGGGTCTGCGGCAGCGCGACATCCTTCACGGCTGAGGCGATCGCGAGGGCGATGGCGAGGTCGGTGGCCGGTTCGGTGAGCCGCATGCCGCCGACGGTGGAGACGTAGACATCGGATGTCGACATCCGCAGCCCGCACCGCCGTTCGAGCACCGCGAGAATCATCGCGACGCGCGCCGAGTCGACCCCGTTGACCACCCGTCGCGGCTGCGGGGCGGTGGTGCCGACGATGAGCGCCTGCACTTCCACCGGAATCGCACGGCGGCCCTCGAGGGCGATCGTTACGCAGGTGCCGCTCACCGGCGACGGCGAGCGGGAGAGGAACAGCCCCGACGGGTCGGGCACTTCGGCGATGCCGTCGCCGGTCATCTCGAAGCAGCCGACCTCGTCGGTGGGGCCGAACCGGTTCTTCAGGGCGCGCACGAAGCGCAGCGCGGTCTGGCGGTCGCCTTCGAAGCTGCACACGACATCCACGAGGTGTTCCAGCAGGCGCGGCCCGGCGATCGCGCCGTCTTTCGTGACGTGGCCGACGAGCAGCAGGGGCAGGTCGCGTTCTTTGGCGATGCGGATGAGGGTTCCCGCGACTTCGCGCACCTGCGCGGGCTGCCCGGGGGCGCCGTCGCTCATCGCGGAGGACACCGTCTGCACCGAGTCGACGATGAGCAGGCGGGGCTTCACGGCATCCACCTGGCCGAGGATCGTCGCGAGGTCGGTTTCGGCGGCGAGGTAGAGCTCGTCGCTGAGGGCTCCGGTGCGTTCGGCGCGCAGCCGCACCTGGGCAGCGGACTCTTCGGCGCTCACGTACAGCACCCGAGCGCCGGCTTGGGCGATGCGCGCGGCGACTTCGAGCAGCAGCGTCGACTTGCCGACGCCCGGCTCACCCGAGAGCAGGATGGCGGCGCCCGGCACGATGCCGCCGCCGAGCACGCGGTC
>CAZCEE010000284.1:0-3632 GCA_964497165.1 uncultured Schumannella sp.
GCTGGCCTGCCTCTACGCCGCTGACCGATACCAACACCTCGCCGAGATCATCCGACCGGGAGTGGCCGCCGGCGAGGTCGTCATCACTGACCGGTACCTGCCATCAGGACTCGTCATGCAACGCCTCGACGGACTCGCCCTGGTTTACCTCCGTCACCTCAACGCCCATGCCGACCCACCAGACCTGGCCGTCTTCCTGACCGGCGACTCAAACCGCATCGCCCATCGCCTCCATCAACGCGGCACGCACAACCGCTATCAGGACCAGGAGCACAGCACCGCGACCGAGGTCCAGCTCTACGGAGAAGCCGCCGACGCGCTAACGCTCTTCGCGCCAATGCTGCGACTGGACACCACGCACCTCTCCCCCGCACAAGTCGCGGAAACCATTGGAGAACGAATAGACCGACTCCGCGCCGAGGCCGGACCAACCCCGCCCGGACGGAGCCGGTCATGACCGGACTACCCGACCAACCGACCATCAGGCCCACCGAGTTCAGCATCGGCGGTGACCTTCCCGTCCGACGCCTTGGCTTCGGCACGATGCAGCTCACCGGGCCCGGACACTGGGGCCACCCCACCGACATGGACAACGCCAAGGCCGTCCTTCGTCGTGCTGTCGAGCTCGGCGTCAACCACTTCGACACGGCCGACGCGTACGGGCCAGAGGTCGCCGAACACCTCATCCGCAAGGCACTTCACCCCTACCCAGACGGCCTCGTCATCGCCACCAAAGGCGGCCTCACGAGGCAGGGGCCGAACCGGTGGGCGCCCGTAGGCAGACCGGCGTACCTACGGCAATGCGTGGCAATGAGCCTGCGCCGCCTCGCTCTGGAACGCATCGATCTCTACTACCTACACCGGATTGACCCCGCCGTGCCCTATGCCGACCAGCTCGGAACCCTCGCCGAGCTGCAACAGGAAGGCAAGATCCGCCATCTTGGCCTGTCCAAGGTGACGGTCGAGCAGATCGAACAGGGCCAGCAGTTCGCCAGGATCGCGGCCATTCAGAACCGGTGCAACCTGGAAACGGGCACTGACTCGGTGCTGACCTACTGTGAGACTCTCGGTATCGCCTACATTCCGTTTGCGCCTCTCGCTGCCGGAAAACTCGCCGGTGCTACCAGCGGTCTTGGGCGGCTAGCGAGAGCGCACGAGACAACGCCTGCGCGGCTCGCGTTGGCATGGCTCATCCACGCCTCCGCCGTCACACTCCCGATACCAGGAACAAACTCGATAGCGCACTTGGAAGACAACCTCGGTGCCGACTCCGCGCAGCTCCCTGCTGCAGCGCTGTCCGCAATCGCCCGGGCATCCCGACCGTCGCGGCCATCATCACAGACCCTCTCAGCGCAGCCGATGTGACGCAGGTCGACGGATCGATCGGGGTTCTGGCTGACTGTTGACTGACCCCCAGTTGCCCCCCGCTCGCGACCGGCCTTCAACGCCGCCTCGATGTGCGCGCGACCGGCAACAGTGTTCGCATATGCAAGACTGTGGACGTTTGGGTCCATCGACATTGGGTCGGTGTCTCAATGTTCTCCGCATTTTGGCGCCCGCAAGTCGATTGACGATCGTGGCAGAGGTGCGAACATTTACGTATGACAAAAATCGACTGGTCGAAGGCCCTCGACATGAAGCAGGCGATCAAGAATCTGAGAATTGAGATGTCGGGTGATTGGCATCAGGACCCCTGGGGCTGGCCTGAACTGGGCCATCTACTTAACAAGGAGCCTGATCTGATCTTCCAACATCTGGACGGAAAAGGGACGCTCACGCCAGCTCTCCTTGAAGTGCCAAAAGAGAACTGGGGAACTCGACCTGCTGTTGTCCTAGATATCTCCGATCGTCTTTGCTATCAGGCGCTTGTGGACAAGGTCAGCGTCGACTTGATTGGCGACCTCTCACCAAATGCATTCGGATGGCGTCTGCCGGCAGTATCTCCGACTCATGGCGTGTACTCACACAACAACAGACAGTGGGACGGCTATCGTGGCCATCTCCAACTGCTAGGCAGTGTTTACAGCGTTGCATTGAAAACTGACGTCGTATCATTCTTTGCAAGTATTCCCGTCGATTCTGCCCAAGAGGCCATCCAGGATCGCACCTCCAAGGGCGCCGTCACCAGTAGGCTGTGCGATCTGTTGACCGGGTTCGATGAAACTCCTGGCAGGTCAGGCCTGCCACAACGATCCTCCGCGTCGGCTGTGATCGCCAACATGTACCTCAGTGCGCTGGACGATGTATTGATGCATCATTCGCGTCCGATGCCGGTGCTGTTTCGCAGCAAGGTTAAATATCACAGTTGTGCCCGCTGGATGGACGATTTCTGGCTTTTCGGATCAGATCCTGCCAAGGCACGACGTGCGCAAATGGATCTTCAAGCACAAGCCCACTCCCTCGGATTGCACCTGAATGCGGCGAAGACCGATGTGCTTGAAGGACCGGACGTTGCAGCACAGGCGCTTGAAATCGAGCACAGCGCCGTCGACGACGCGCTCGATAGTCGAGGTGACTATGGCCCACTTGAGGTACTCGTGGACCGCTTGCTCGATACGCCAGAGCGAGCAAGTCGCACATCGATACGCTTCGTCACCAAGCGCATGCGCGATCACTCGCACAGGTATCGCGTTCAAGACATGGTGCTGCTGGCTCCTCGGATGCCACACGTGGCGGACGCCTGGGCTCGTCTATTCAAGGAGGCCTTTACTCACGAAAGCCTTCAAGGCTGGTACTTGGAATACGCCAGCAGTGATTGGGCAACACACGAGTGGTCGGTGGCGCAGTTCGGTCGCATGTTTCCGAGCGGAAAGCGTCCACGAAAGCCGATGCGAGAATTCTTCGCGAATGCAGTGCGAGATGCCAACACGTCTCTCCCGCTACTGGCAGTGGCGACCCAGCGACTATGTGTGTGGGATCCGAGTGAAGGACGCGCAGCTTGTCGTGACGCCTACAGGCGAACGGCGACACCTCATGCTCGACGAGTTCTGGCCCTCGCTGCACTTGGCGTGGGAGAAACCCGTACGACGGTCAGAAAATGGTTGAGGAGTGACAAGGAGAATTATCCGACGCTCAGGATGCTAGAAGCGCACAGCTTCGTGCCACCAAGGGTCCAGTCCGACTTTGCTGACTGACAGCCGATCCGACCGAGGAAACCTCTGCGAGCACATCTGGTCGAACTCCGGCGGGTTGAGCGTCGCCACGCATCAATTGGAGCCGGACACCTGCCCCTGACCTGTGGTGACAAGTTTCTGTACGTCTTCAAGTTTCTGTACGTCTTCAAGGGCGGCCCGGCTGGGCGCGGATACGACGAAGGGCCGCGCAGGAAGCCGGCCGAAACTCAACCGACCGCTGGCGGCACACAGGGTTCACGAGCGTTGCTGTCACCGCTGGCGCATCAGGCAGGCACGACCTGGGCGACGTCGGCGGCTGCCACCGGCAGAGAAGCCGCGGCTTAGTGCGCCTCCGGCGGGGAGCCTTCCGACTCCAGGATGGTGGACCATCCCGTCCGCCGACGACCCAGGCGAGCCGAGCAGACCACCGCCCCCCGAAGGGTGGGTCGACGGCAGACGGGATGGCCTAGGCGTTGGACGACTGGGACGGCGTCGCCGTTGTCTGCTTTTTCGCCAATC
>CAZCEE010000285.1:0-3627 GCA_964497165.1 uncultured Schumannella sp.
CCGACGCCCGAGACGGGCGTCGGCGCTGGCGTCGCGGCGAAGGCCAGAAATGGCCTTCGCTTCATGCTCCAGCGCGCGGGTAATGTGGGCAGGCTGTGAAGACGTACGCCGAGCTGTTGCGCCTACCGGGGGTCGCCCGGCTCTTGTTCGCGCAACTGGTCGCGCGCTTCCCCGGCGGGATGCTCTCGCTCGGCCTGCTCATCCACATCGAGGGCATCTTCCACTCCTACGGCGTCGCTGGCCTCGTGCTGGCGAGCCTGAGCGTCGGCCAGGCCGTTGCGGGTCCGCTCACCAGCCGTTGGATGGGGGCGTGGGCGATGCGCCCCGTGCTCATCCTCACCGCTGCCGTCTGCGCCGGCGCGCTCGCGGTGCTGGCGTTCGCGCCGCTGTCGATCCCCGGGTTCATGGCGGTCGCCCTGGTGTGCGGCCTGAGCTACCCGCCGATTCAGCCCGCCGTGCGCACGATCTACCCGAAGGTCGTCAACAGCCGCCAACTGACCCCCCTCTTCTCGCTCGACGCGAGCGCGCAGGAGATCATCTGGGTCGCCGGCCCGGTGCTCGTGACGTTCGTCGCGACGCAGATCTCGAGCACCGCGGGCATCCTCATGTCGCTGGTCTTTCTCGTCGGCGGGGGGATCTGGTTCATCACGAGCCCCGAGCTCGGTCGGGTGCGCATCCCGCAGTCGAAGCGCCGGTTCGGCGTCGTGCTCGCCCGACCATCGGTGCTGCTCGTCACGATCGTCGGCATCCTGCTGGTCGGCTCGTTCGCAGCGATCGAAGCCGGCGTCGTGTCGATGTTCGGCGACGGCAGCCCCGAGTCGGGCTTCGTGCTCGCGTTCTTCGCTCTCGCCTCGCTGGCCGGCGGACTCGCGTTCGGCCACCTGCCGGTCGGCCCGTGGGCGCTCGCCCGGCGGATGAGCGTCATCCTCGTCGGTTCGGTGCTCGCGATGTTCGCATTCGACTTCTGGTCGATCTCGGGCGCCCTGCTGATCGCGGGCCTGTGTGTCGCGCCCGCGCTCGCGGTCATGTTCGCCGCGGTGTCGGCGACGGTGCGGTTCAGCGACACCGCGGAAGCCTACGGCTGGGTGGGCACCGGGCAGCTGCTCGGCGCCGCCCTCGGCTCGGCCGTTGCAGGCTTCCTCATCGACGCCGCCGGGTCGACCGGCGGGTTCGTGACGGCGGCCGTCCTGGCCGCGACCGCCGTGCTCATCGCGGCCCTGTTCCACCGCGCGATTCCCGACCTGCGCGGTCGCGACGCGGGCCCGATTCCCGACACCGAGCCCGTGCCGGTGCAGCCGAGCTGACGACCCTCCCGCGGCGTCCGGTTTGCCGAATGTGATGACGATGTGACATCACATTCATCTGACCTTCCGATCCTGCTGCGAGCATTTCCCTGGGAATACAGGGTTTCGATTCTGTTCTGTTATCAAAACGTTACCTTTTTGCCCTTGCCGCCGATGGAATTGTGAAGGCTAACATTCACTCGACGGACTCCCCCAGGTCCGTTCACTGTCACCAAGAAACCGGCACTGCTGCCGGCCAAGACGAGGAGGTTTTGGCAATGAAGAAGAATCTGATCGGCGGCATCGCCGTAGCGGCGGCGCTTGCGCTCACCGTGTCGGGATGCGCCGGAGGCGCAGGCGGCGAAGACGACGGGCTCATTACCGTCGGCTTCGCGCAGACCGGCTCGGAGAGCGGCTGGCGTGCCGCGAACACCGAGTCGATGAAGACGGCCTTCTCGGCCGAGAACGGCTTCGAGCTGGTCTTCAACGCGGCTGACAACAAGATCGAGGCGCAGATCGCCGCGGTCCGCAGCTTCATCAACCAAGGCGTCGACGCGATCGTCATCGCGCCGATCGTCGAAGACGGCTGGGACGACGTTCTGGCCGAAGCGAAGGAAGCCGGCATCCCGGTCATCCTCGAAGACCGCACCGTGACTGCGTCGGACGACCTGTACGCAACCTGGGTCGGCCTTGACTTCCGGCTGGAAGGCGTCACGGCTGGCGAGTGGGCTGCCGAGACGTTTGGCGACACCCCGACGAACCTCGTCGTTCTCGAAGGCACGACCGGTTCGGCTCCGGCCAACGACCGTGCCGAGGGCTTCGCCGAGGCCATCGAGGGCACCGCGATCACCACGCTCGACTCGCAGACGGGTAACTTCACCCGCGCCGACGGGAAGACCGTGATGGAAGGCTTCCTGCAGAAGTACGGCGACACGATCGACCTGGTGTACGCACACAACGACGACATGGCCCTTGGCGCGATCGACGCGATCGAGGCCGCCGGACTCGTCCCGGGTGTCGACATCCAGATCGTTTCGATCGACGCGGTCAAGGACGGCATGCTCGCCCTGATCGACGGGAAGATCAACTTCATCGTCGAGTGCAACCCGCTGTTGGGTGAACTCGCCGCTGGTCTCGTGAAGGATGTGCTGGCCGGCAACGACGTCGAGAAGTCTGTCTACGTCGTCGACCAGTCCTTCACCCCGGAGCAGGCTGCCGAAGTGATCGACGAGCGTCTGTACTGATCCACACCGATCGGGGCGGGCGACACGTGGCCGCCCGCCCCGATCACCTTCCTGCGCCCGCCCGAAAGAGAAAATCACCCCCATGACCGAGCAGCACCTTCTTCCAGCTGCCGCTGTCCGCCCCATCGTCGCGATGACCGGGATCACCATCCGGTTCCCCGGAGTGCTCGCTCTCGACGGCGTCGACTTCGCGCTCCGCCCGGGCGAGGTTCACGCGCTCATGGGCGAGAACGGCGCCGGCAAGTCCACGCTCATCAAAGCCCTCACCGGCGTCTACCCGATCGACGGTGGTTCGATCCACGTCGAGGGCGAGCCGCGCTCCTTTTCGAACACTGCCGACGCGCAGGCCGCGGGGATCTCGACGGTGTATCAGGAGGTCAACCTCCTCCCGAATCTCTCGGTCGGCGAGAACGTCATGCTCGGCCACGAGCCGCGCCGAGCCGGCCGGATCGATTGGCGTGCTGTCCACGTCGAGGCCGCTCGCCACCTCAGCAACCTCGGGGTCACGATCGACACCTACTCGCTGCTGTCGAGCCACTCGATCGCCCTTCAACAGCTCGTGGCGATCAGCCGGGCGATGGTCACCGACTCTCGCGTGCTCGTGCTCGACGAGCCCACATCGAGCCTCGACCGCGGCGAGGTCGAGCAACTGTTCGGCGTCGTGCGCGACCTTCGCGACCGCGGCGTCGCCATCATCTTCGTCTCGCACTTCCTCGACCAGGTGTACGAGATCTCCGACCGCATCACCGTGCTGCGCAACGGCGCACTCGTCGGCACCTCCGCGACCGCCGATCTGAGCCGCGGCGAACTCGTCGCGCAGATGCTCGGTCGTGTCGTCGACGAGTTCGAGAACATCTCCCGCGCCGCCGACCGCGAGGTCGACCGCAGCGGGGTGCCCGTCGTGTCGGCAACAGGACTCGGCCGCCGCGGCGTGCTCGAACCGGCCGACCTGGATGTCTTCGACGGCGAAGTCGTCGGGATCGCCGGTCTGCTCGGCTCTGGCCGCACCGAGCTGGTGCGCCTCCTCTACGGCGCCGACCACTCCGACAGCGGCCGGGTCGCCGTGCGCGGATCCACCGTGCGGGTCACGACGCCCCGCC
>CAZCEE010000286.1:0-3621 GCA_964497165.1 uncultured Schumannella sp.
CTCATCAGGAGTTCATCCAGATCGACACGACGAACGTGCTGTTCATCGTGGCGGGCGCATTCGCCGGGCTGGAAGACATCATCTCGGCCCGGGTCGGCAAGCGCGGCATCGGTTTCGGCGCCCAGCTGCACTCCAAGCGCGACGAGTCGGAACTCTTCAGCGAAGTGCTTCCCGAAGACCTCCACAAGTTCGGTCTCATCCCCGAGTTCATCGGCCGACTGCCGGTCGTCACCACCGTCTCTCCGCTCGACCAAGACGCGCTCATGCAGATTCTCACCGAGCCGAAGAACGCGCTTGTGCGGCAGTACCAGCGCATGTTCGAGATCGACGGTGTCGAGCTGGAGTTCGAGACGGATGCCCTCGAAGCGATCGCGGATCTCGCGAAATTGCGTCAGACCGGCGCTCGCGGCCTGCGGGCGATCCTCGAAGAGGTGCTCGGCCCGATCATGTTCGACGTTCCGTCCGATGACGACGTCGCGCGGGTCGTGGTGACGAAGGCCGCCGTGCTCGAGAACGCCGCTGCGACGATCGTGCCGCGCGCGCCGCGCCGTGCCGAGAAGTCCGCGTAGCGGACCCTCACCGAAACCCGAGGCGCATGTCTGACGTCATCCGTCCCCGACGGCTCCACCCGGGCGACAAGGTCGCCGTCGTCGCCCCGTCGCAGTCCCTCGCCGGCGTGTACCCGAAGGTGTACGCCGCGGGCCTCACGACCCTCCGTGAGACCTTCGGTCTCGAGGTCGTCGAGTTTCCGTCGACCACCTTCGACCCCGAGTACTCGTACCGTCACCCCGAACTTCGTGCAGCCGATCTCAACGCCGCCTTCGCCGACGATTCGATCGCCGGCATCATCGCGCAGATCGGCGGTACTGATTCCATCCGGCTGCTGCCGCACCTCGATGTCGATCTCGCCGTGGCACACCCGAAGGTGCTGATCGGGTACTCCGACTCCGCGACGATGCTGACCACCTATGCGCGGGCTGGCCTGGTGACTTTCAACGGGCCGGCGGTCATGGCCGGGTTCGCGCAACTGTCGAACTTCCCCGAGCTAGAGCAACACGTGCGCGATGTGCTGTTCGAGCCCGCCGACACGCTCGCGTACCGCCCGTATCCGCACTGGGTCGATCACTACCCCAACTGGCACCGGCAGGTCGGCCACGAGATCGGCCACCCGCATCCGCACGACGGCTGGCGCTGGCTGCAGGGGGCGGGCGCGGTCAGTGGGCGGCTGTTCGGTGGATGCATCGAAGTGCTGCAGTTCCTGAAGGGCACGGCGTTCTGGCCGGAGGCGGAGTTCTTCGCCGGACGCATCCTGTTCCTCGAAACCAGCGAAGACAAGCCACCCGTGTCGTTCACCGAGCATTGGCTGCGCAGCCTGGGCGTCGGTGGCGGGCTCGACAAGCTGGCGGGCCTGCTGATCGGTCGGCCGCGCGACTACACCGCCGCCGAGTCGCGTGAGCTCGACGCCGTCATCGTGCAGGTGCTCGCCGAGTTCGGGCGGGATGACCTGCCCGTCGTCAGCAACCTCGACTTCGGTCACACCGACCCGCAGTGGATTCTGCCCAACAACGTGCTTGCCGAGATCGATGTCGCCGGGAAGGGCTTGCGCCTTCTCGAGCCAGCTGTCGTGTGACGGGCTAGAGCCAGCCCATCCGCGCCCGGACCGCGGCCACCCCGGCGTGCGGGAACTCATCCCATCCGGTCGCTAGCTGTTCTTCGGCGAGATCGATGAGCGCGCGAGCCGCCTCCTCGACCGGCAGACGGTTCGCCGCCTCGAGGCGCTCCCCGAGCTCGGGATGCACGAGGTCGAAGCGTCGGCGCGGGTCGAGCGGGTCGAGGCGCGCCGTTTCGCCGGGAAGTCGCGCTGCGAGTGCCCGCACGAGGTGATTGACGGCCTCGAAGCGAATGAGCCCGGATCCGCTCAGCGTCTCGCCTCGTCGGGTCCGCCCGACACCCGAGTGGATCTGCGTCAGCATGAGCCGCAGCTCGCGGGCGGCGTCGATGAGGCCGTCGGGGCGCCGGGCGATCACGGTGGCCGTGGCGTGGTGGATGGCCTCGTCGCCGACGAGCACTTCGGCAGGGGAGCCCGCCCAGGTCGAAAAGTCATCGACGGCGGCGATCCCGAACTCGAGCCGCCGACCGTCGTTGTAGACGACTTTGACGCCGCCGTGATGCTCCACGACCGAGAGGGCGATCCGCTCATGGTCGGGCAGCCAGGAGAGGTCGTGCCGGTAGCGGTCTTCTGCACCAGCCGCGGTGATCCAGGCGAAGTCATGGTCTGACCACTCGTCGACCCGATCCCGATCGGCGGTAGACCCGAAGGCCACGAGCCCATGCACGTCGTCCCGGGTTCGGGCGATCTCAGCGAGGTCGTCGAGATAGCTGAGAAATCGGGCTCGGACGTCGTTGTTCATGCCGCCATGTTGACACGATCCGCCTCTTACTTCTATTCTTTATTTAGTCCTGAACTAAGAGAGAATCGAGGGAGATTCGATGGCGAACCGACCGAGCGCACGCACCGACGTGAACCGCTCTGCGATCCTCGCCCAGCTCGGCGCCCAGGGCCCCGCGTCTCGTGCCGACCTCGCCCGGCTCCTCGGGGTCTCGCCGGCCCTCATGACGCAACTGGTCAAGGAGCTCCTCGCCGCCGGCCTCATCGTCGAACTCGACCACTCGCCGTCGCAAGGCGGTCGGCCCGCGCGCATGCTGGGACTCGCGACCACGGGCGACCGGGTCATCGGGGTCAAGGTCGTCGCCGACCACGTCGCGTTCGTCGAAGTCGGTCTAGACGGTTCAGTGCAGCGCTCCGCGAGCGAGCCTTTCGACGCCGCCGCCTCGACGGTGCTCGCCGACCTTGCGCGGCTCCTCGAGCGGTTCATCGCCGGCGGCACCACCCGACTGCTCGGCGTCGGCGTCGGGGTTCCCGGCTCGGTCGATCGGCAGGGCAACGGCGTCGTCGACTCGCCCCAGCTCGGCTGGAACCAGGTGCCGCTCGGTGCCTCACTGCGCCGCGAGCTCGGTCTTCCGGTGCTCGTCGAGAACAACGTGAACGCGCTCGCCATGGCGGAGCGTCTCTACGGCGTCGGTCGACGCCACGAAAGCTTCCTCGTCGTCACGATCGGAACCGGAGTGGGCGCCGGGATCGTTGTCGACGGGGTCGTACTCCGCGGTGCCGCGGGTGGCGCGGGCGAGATCGGGCACACCCCGGTGCTCGAGAACGGGCCGCTGTGCATGTGCGGCAACCGCGGATGCCTCGAGTCGATCATCGGCGAGGCAGCCCTGGTTCGCACGGCCCGCGAGCGCGGGGCGATCCCGAAGTCGGGCGGCATCGCCGCGCTTCGCGCCGCCGCCGACTCCGGAAACGCGATCGCGGCGACGGTCTTCAGCGAGGCGGGTCACCTGCTCGGCCGCACCCTCGCGGGTCTCGTGCACGCGCTCGACCCCGAGATCGTGATCCTGCTCGGCGAGGGAACGGTCTCCTGGCCGCACTGGTCGTTCGGCTTCGAGCCGGCCTTCCGCTCGAGCCTGCTCCCCGCTCGACGCGGGGTCGGGGTCGCCGTCGAGACCTGGCAAGACGAGAGCTGGGCGCAGGGCGCCGCCGCGCTCGTGCTCGCCACGCCCTTC
>CAZCEE010000287.1:0-3616 GCA_964497165.1 uncultured Schumannella sp.
AGGTGACCGGATCAGACGCGCGAGTCAAGAGCGGGGACCCCTACCCCGATTGACTCGCGCGTCCAATCCGGCCCCCGCCACGCTGTCGTGCGAGTCGATCGACGGGCGCGGGCGTAGGAACGGGCTAGAGGAGTGCCAGGAGGATGCCGGCGGCGCCTAGGAGGACGACCGACCAGGGTGGGGCCTTCGCGACGGTGAGGAGCACGAAGCAGGCGACCGCGAGGGCGAAGGTTGCGGGGTCGACGATCGCGCTCGTGAAGACCGGGTCGTACAGGGCGGCGGCGAGGATGCCGACGACTGCGGCGCTCGCGCCTCGGATGAAACCCTGCGCGGTGGGGCGCGCGCGGAGGGTGCTCCAGAAGGGCAGCACCCCGACGAGGATGAGGAAGCCGGGCAGAAAGATGCCGGCGAGCGCGAGGGCGGCGCCGGCGACACCGCCGGGGCCGGGTTCGGCGAGCGCGCCGAGGTAGCCGGCAAACGTGAAGAGCGGACCGGGCACGGCTTGCGCGGCCGAGTAGCCGGCCAGGAACTCGTCTGCCCCGACGTATCCCGGGGCGACGACCTCGGCCTCGAGCAGTGGCAGCACGACGTGCCCGCCGCCGAACACGAGGGCGCCCGACCGCACGAAGGCGTCGAGCAGCGTGACCGCGGGTGAGCGCACCAAGGCGGCGAGCACCGGCAGTCCCACGAGCAGCACGGCGAACGCGGCAAGAGCGGCGCCGCCCACCCAGCGCGGAATCGGGAAGCGCAGCTCGGTGCCCGACGCATCGGCCGACGTGCGGCACAGCAGCACCCCCGCGACCGCGCCCGCGCCCGCGCAGATCGCCGCGACCTGGCCGAGGGTGCCGGCGACAACGACGACGATCACGAGGGCGGCGACGGCGATCGCGGCGCGGCGCAGATCGGGAGTCAGGGTGCGCGCCATCCCGACCACTGCCTGCGCAACGATCGCGACGGCGACGACCTTCAACCCGGCGAGCGCCCCTTCGGCGACCGGGCCCTCGAACCAGGCGACCCCGAACGCAAACAGCACGAGCAGCACGGCCGATGGCAGGGTGAAGGCGGTGAACGCGGCGAGTGCTCCGAGCGGCCCCGCCCGCAACAGGCCGAGCACGAACCCGACCTGGCTCGATGACGGGCCCGGCAGAAACTGGCTCACCGCGACGAGTTCGCCGTAGCCCCCCTCGTCGATCCAGCGTCGACGCTCGACAAACTCCGTGCGGAAGTAGCCCAGGTGGGCGATCGGCCCACCGAACGACGTGAGCCCGAGCCCCAGGAACGCGAGGAACACCTCACCGACGCCACCTCGAGCGGCACCACCCCGAGCAGCACCACCCTCGGGCTCGCGGGAGACGGTCACCGCCGCATCGTATCGGCGGGGGCGCACGGGTGGTTGAGTAGAGCCGATGTCGCACGACGAAGATCCCCCGGAACTGCGTGGCTACGTTCCGAACGACGACCGCCCGCTGCGGCATCCGATCACCCTGCGCGTCATGCGCATCGTCATCGTGCTGGGCGTCGTCGGGCTTGTCGTGCCGAGTCTGTACGCGACGATCGCGCTGCAGGCCCGAACGGCGGCGGCGGTCTGCGAACGGGCGACGACGGCCGGCACGATCGACGCCGACCCGGTCACGCGGTTCGAACTCCTCGGCCCCGCCGGCCCATCCTGGTACTGCTACGCCCGGGAATTCGGCGGCCGTGAGGTGCTCATCGGATCGCTCGGCCTCATCCCCGGCTGACATCGCCCGCGATCCCCCGGTTCTCGGGCTCTGCCCAGGATCTCGTCAGAACCGTCTGTTAGCCTCCCCGGCGGATGACTTCTGCTACGAAACTGCGATCCCGCCGCGTCGACCTCCGTGCCCTTGGTGCGGCGGGGGGACTGTCCATCCTTCTCGGCGGCATGGCGCTGTACCCGCTCGCCGCCGGCCCGTCGCTCGCCGAACAGCGGGCCGACTACGCCGCGCGCTACGCCCAAGACTTCGCCCTGCCGGCCTCGCTCGCGGCCACGGCCGCGGCAAGCACCGAAGCAATCACCCGCGACGCGTTCGGCTCCACGCCGGGCCCCGAAACCTTCATCGCGAGCGGCACCAACCACGACTGGGCGAAGCTCGTTCTGCTCTACGCCGGCTGGCCGATCTCCGACAGCAACGTCACCGTCATCACCCGATGGATGCGGCAAGAGAACGGCGCCGATGACTGGTACCGCCGCAACAACCCGCTCAACATCGGCATGGGCGGCTTCGCCTCCTATTCGAGTCTCGACGAGTCGGCGCGCATCGTCGCCAAGGCGCTCACCACGAGCGGCATGTACCGCGACATCGCGGCCGGTTTCGCGTCCTCGGCCGACACCGCCACCATCGAGTACGCGATCTGGGCGTCGCCGTGGGCTGGCGGACACTACGCGTGGGGCGGCCACTGGCACTACAGTCCGGTCGATGTCGTGACGGCACCCTCGGGCGCCTGGGGTCGCTGAGCCCCGGTCTGAGCGTTACGCGGCGCCGTCGAACATCGACGTCACGGACCCGTCGTCGAACACTTCGTGGATCGCGCGGGCGAGCAGCGGCGCGATCGGCAGCACCGTCAGCTTGTCCCACCGCTTCTCTTCGGGGATCGGGAGAGTGTCGGTGACGACGACCGAATCGATGACCTCGCTCTGCAGGATCTCGACGGCCGGGTCGGAGAAGATGGCGTGCGTCGCCGCAACGACGACACCGAGCGCACCCTGCTTCTTGAGAGCCTCGGCCGCTTTGACGATGGTGCGTCCGGTGTCGATCATGTCGTCGACGAGGAGACACACGCGCCCCTCGACTTCACCGACGATCTCGTGCACGCTCACCTGGTTGGCGATCTTCGGGTCGCGACGTTTGTGGATGATGGCCAGCGGAGCACCGAGCTTGTCGCTCCAGATGTCGGCGACCCGCACCCGGCCCATGTCGGGACTCACGACGGTGAGCGTAGAGGGGTCGAGTTTCGACCTGAAGTGTTCGAGCAAAACGGGCATCGCGAACAGGTGGTCGACGGGGCCATCGAAGAAGCCCTGGATCTGCGCGGCGTGCAGGTCGACGCTCATGATGCGATCTGCGCCAGCAGCCTTGAACAGGTCGGCGACCAGCCGGGCCGAGATCGGCTCGCGGCCGCGGCCCTTCTTGTCTTGCCGGGCGTACGGATAGAACGGCGCGACGACCGTGATCCGCTTGGCGCTCGCGCGCTTCGCCGCGTCGATCATGATGAGCTGCTCCATGAGCCACTCGTTGATCGGCGAGGTGTGCGACTGGATGACGAAGACGTCGGCACCACGGATGCTGTCGCCGTAGCGGGCGTAGATCTCACCGTTCGCGAAGGTCCGGGCCTCGGTCGGAACGAGTTCGGAGTCCAGCTCTTCGGCGATGTCTTCGGCGAGCTTCGGGTGCGCCCGGCCGCTCACGATCACGAGTCTCTTCTCACCGGTGATCTTGATGGCCGACACCCTGGCTCCTGCCCTTTGGACTTCTGAGCTTACCGGTCACTCTTGGGCGTCGGCGGCCGCTTGGGCCGAGGGAGTACCCGCGCGGTGGCGCTCCGTCCAGCCTTCGCTGATCCTGAGCTGCGCGACGCTCACCGCGAGGGCGCCCGGCGG
>CAZCEE010000288.1:0-3612 GCA_964497165.1 uncultured Schumannella sp.
CCCGACCGACCCCGCCGCCTCGGAGCGGCCCCAGCGGGCGCAGGCGGCGGCGAGCTCGTCCACGGATTGGTCGCACCAGTCCTCGTCGCTCTCGACCTGTAGGGCGAGGTCGCCGAGGATCCCGAGCGCGGCAACGACGACGGACCGCGCATACTCGTCGCGAAGCTCCGGCAGCACGGCGGTGCGGAGCTCCGAGCGGATTCCCTCGAGCGCGAGGCGGGCGGCGATCATGGGTACTCGAGCAGGTCGGCGACCATCCTCCGCATCCGCGGCAGCGTGAACGCCATCCGAGCGAGACGAAGGTCGTGGGTCCGCCCGTCGGCGAACGCGGAGGCGGAGGTCATCCAAATCGCGGTGTGCCGCACCTGGTGATAGAGCTCCCAGAAGCGGAGCGCCTCGGGATCGGGGCGGATCCCGCTCGCCCGCTCGTACTCGTCGAGGAAGCGCTCGCGCGGCAGCAGGAAGCAGACGAGCTCGGAGTCCATCCGGTTCGAGCGCGCGCAAACCCAGGCGACGTCGAGGAGCGGATCGCCGACCGTCGCGAACTCCCAGTCGAGAACGGCCGCGATCCGATCGCCGTCGTACACGAGGTTTCCGGTCCGGTAGTCGCCGTGGACGAGCGTGAGCCGCTGTGCCTCCGGGGCGTGCGCCCGCAGGAATCCGAGCGCATCGACGAGGATCGGGTCTGGCACCTGCTTGTGCGCCTCGATGATCGCCGCGAGGCGCATGACCGACGTCTCGGCGAAGTCCCGACCGGGCGCGGGCGCGGGAAGGAAATCGAGCCTGCGCTCCCAGTCGACGGTGTGGATGGCGGCCAGGATCTCGACGAACTGCCGGCCGATCGCGCCTCGCCCGGCCTCGGCGAGGAAGGAGCGTCCCTCAGGGGACCACGGAATCGGCACCGTCCCCGGAACGCGCTCCATGACGAAGAACGGCCCGCCGAGGATCGACTCGTCGTCCTCGTACCAGAGTGCGCGCGGCACCGGAACGTCGGAACCCCACAGTGCCGCCAGCACCTGGAAATGGCGCGACGGGTCGGTCTCCTCGCGGAGCAGGCCGTCGTTGCGATATCGGCGAACGACCAAGTCGGAGCGCCGATCGCCGTCGGCGAGCGTGACGAAGAGCGTCTCGTCGGAGAGACCCTGGCCCGCCCGGTGCCAATCGATCCGGGTAGACGCGGGCGCCCCAAGGCGCCTCCTCAGGTAGTCGCCGATAGCGTCGGTCTCGGAGTGAGGCCTGCGCGGTGGGTTGCTCGTCGCCGTCGTCGCACCCTCCCCTAGTAGATCGCCGCGTACATGATCTTCTCCTGCGTTGCCTCGCGGCCGAACTCGGCGACGATCCGGCCCATCCGCGCAACGAGGATCCGGTCGGAGATCGACAACACCTCGGGGAGGTACGAGGAGATGACCACGACGGCTTTCCCCGCCTCCGCGAACTTGCGGATCGTGTTGTGAATCTCCTCGATCGCACCGACGTCTACGCCGCGAGTCGGCTCGTCGAAGATGATCAGATCGGGCTCCTGGACGAGAGACTTCGCGATGACGAGCTTCTGCTGGTTCCCGCCCGAGAGCTCCACCGCCTCCATGCCCGGATTGATTCCGCGGATCCCCAGACGCTCGACGATCGGGGCGGCGACGCGCGCGCGCTCCCGACGCGAGAACAGCAGCCGCCGTTTCTTGCGCCTGGCGAGAAACCCGAGATACACGTTGTCGGCGACCGACATCGTCTCGAAGAAGCCGCTCACCTTCCGGTCCTCGGTGACGTAGACGATGCCGTCCTCGATCGCCTGCTTCGGGACGCGGTAACGCACCGGCCTGCCTCGTAGGTAGACGGCACCCCCGTGGATGCGGTTGCGCTTCGCCGCGCCGACGATGATGCGGGCGATTTCCGTCCGACCCGAGCCGACGAGGCCCGCGATGCCGACGACCTCGCCCGGGTACACCGAGAACGACATGTTCTTGACGACCGTCCCCATGGTGACGTTCTCGACGCGCAGCATCGGCTGGCGCTTCCGCCCGCGGGAGGCCGATGGCTCGGGCGGCCGCGTGTACGCCTCGGTGGAGATCGGGCGGCCGACCATGTGGCGCACGATGCCGTCCTTCGTCAGCGCGCGGGCCAGCTCGGTCACCACACGCTTCCCGTCCCGCATAACCGTGATGCGGTCGGCGATCTGAAGCGATTCCTCGAGCGAGTGCGAGACGTAGATGATCGCAAGTCCCGCCGCTCGCAGGTCGTCGATGACCTGGAAGAGATGGAGCGTCTCCTCCGGGGTGAGCGTCGCCGTCGGCTCGTCGAAGACGATCGCGCGTGCGTTCGTACGGATCGCCCGCGCGATCTCGACCATCTGTTTCTTCGCCGCACCGAGGGTCGACACGTACGCGGACGGGTCGACGTGGAAGTTCATCGATTGGAGCAGCTGCTGCGCGGCGATGTTGAGGCTGCGCAGCCGCATGAGCATCTTTTCGTGCCCGAGCTCGATGTTCTGGGCGACCGTCATGGTGGGCACGAGGCTCGTTTCTTGGTAGACCATGGCGATGCCGTGCTCGAGTGCCTGTCTCGGCGTCCGGAACCACACCTGCCGGCCGTTGAGCCACAGCTCCCCCGAGTCGAGCTGGACCGCTCCGGAGATCACCTTGCAGAGCGTCGACTTGCCCGCTCCGTTCTCGCCGGCGAGGGCGTGGACCTCGCCGGCGCGGAGGTCGAAGTCGACCTCTTCGATCGCGTGGACGCTGCGGTAGGTCTTCGTCCCCCGGACGACCTTGAGGAACGGCTCCTGGGTCGTCGGCGACGCCGTCACGGCCTGACCACGTCGGTCCGGAGGACCATGCCGCCGCCCCGCGACGCCACGTAGAGCGTCGTGCCGTGCTGGCGGGCGGAAACGATGCCGTGACGCGTCCCGCCCGCGCGGCTGTGGAGGCTCTCGAGCGCGTCGCCGTCCTCGTCGATCCGCACGACGAGTCCGTAGGAGCGCGGCGGCGCCCACGGCTTCACGATGCCGAGCTTCTTGATCTGACCGCCCTGGAGAGGGACGAGACCGGAGTTGACTGTCCGCAGCGCCGGCCGGATCCAGTACTCGGGATCGATCGTCCGCATCATCTCGCGCCGGTAACCGTCCTGGGAGAGAACGAACTCGACGAGCTGCGTCCGCAGCGCGAAGATCGAGAGCCAGTACGTTCCATCCCCGGCTGCGCTGATTCGCGCGGGGTAGCCGGCCATGCCCGTTCTGATCGCTTCGTGCTCGCTGCGCCCACGACCGGGAGACAGCCGGAGGAGCGCGTGCGACCACGCCTCGGTGACGAGCAGCGAGCCGTCAGCGGCCGGACACAGGCCGTAGGGATAGCGGAGGCCGTCCGCGACGACATCCGTGCGACCCGACTCGCGGTCGTACCGCACGATCCTCCCGGCGGCGTTGCGCTCCATCAGGTCCCAGGCCCAGTCGCCCAGTCCGTGCTTCGTGCTGCCCTCCGCGACGTAGATCGCGCCGTCGGCGGCGACGGCGACTGCGGTCGGGCACCGCAGCGGGACCCCGTCGGCGCTCGCGACGACGAGCTCCGGCTCCCTGCCCGCAGCGATGCTGAGCAGCCCGACGTTCCCGACACAGACGAGCAGACC
>CAZCEE010000289.1:0-3587 GCA_964497165.1 uncultured Schumannella sp.
CGAGTCGGCGGGCGAGCGACCCGATCCCTTCGCTCGGCAGCCCACCGGCCGCACGCGCCGACGCGACGTCGCGCAACCAGAAGTTGCGCATCCGGTCGCGGTAGCCGTCGTTCCATTCGGAGTACCCGGCCGGAAAGTTGCCGACCTGCCAGCCGCCCATGCCGACATCCCAGGGCTCGGCGATCATCTTCACCCCGGCAAGCGCGGGGTCGTCGCGGATCGCGAGCAGCAGCGGATGCTCGGGGTCGAACTCGGCGCCGTCGCCGCGGCCGAGAGTCGCCGCGAGGTCGAACCGGAACCCGTCGATCTGCACCTCGTTCGTCCAGTACCGCAGCGAGTCGAGTACGAGCCGCTGCGCGACCTCGCGCGAGAAGTCGACGGTGTTGCCGCATCCGGTCGTATCGATGTACTGACCGGCCGGGTCCTGCCGGTAGTACGACGCGTTGTCGAGTCCGCGGAACGAGAACACCGGCCCGCCCCGGCCCTCTTCGGCGGTGTGGTTGTAGACGACATCCAGCACTACTTCGAGCCCGGCCTCGTGCAGCAACCGCACCATGCCCTTGAATTCGCGCAACACGGCACCGGTGCCGCCGGTCTGCGCCTCACGGGTCGCGTAGGCGGCGTGCGGCGTGAAGAAGTTGAGGGTGTTGTAGCCCCAGTAGTTGATGAGGCCCATCTTCTGCAACCGCTGCTCGCTGACGCTCTGGTGCACCGGCAGCAGCTCGACCGTGGTGACGCCGAGGTCTTTCAGGTATTCGATCGCGGCCGGGTGGGCGAGGCCGGCGTAGGTGCCGCGCAGCTCTTCGGGGATGTCGGGGTGCAGCTTCGTGAACCCCTTCACATGCGCCTCGTAGACGATCGTGTGATCGAGCGGAACGTTGGGTTTGGTCGCTCCAGCCCAGTCGAAGGCGTCGTCTTGCACGTACCCGCGCCACTCGCCGCTGCTCGTGCGGGCGAGGCCGCGTGCGTACGGGTCGAGCAGGTTCTTCGTCGGGTCGAAGGCGTGCGTGGGGCCCTTCGGCCCGCGAGCGCGGAGCGCGTAGTAGGTGCCGGGGGTGAGGGCGGGGCTGACGGCGCTCCACACGCCGTCGGAGTCGCGGCCAAGCGGCACGGTGATGCCGGCATACGACGGGTCTTTGCCGTCGAAGATGCACAAGTCGATGCCGGTCGCGTTCTCGCTCCAGACCCGGATCTCGCCGCCGCCCGGGGTGCCGCGCACGCCGAAATCGCGGAGTGGATCGGCGGCGGGCATGCGAACCAGCGTAGGTGTTCCTAGGGTGGAGACATGTCCGTCTACCTCGACCACGCGGCGACGTCGCCGATGCCTCCCGTGGTGCGCGAGGCCTACGTCGACGCGCTCGGTCTGGTCGGCAACCCGTCGTCGATCCACACCCACGGGCAGGCGGCACGCGACCTGCTCGAGACGGGTCGCGAGCGCGTCGCCGCGTCGCTCGGCGTCGACGCCGTCGAGGTCGTGTTCACCGGCGGCGGCACCGAAGCGGTGAACCTCGCCATCAAGGGCACCTTCTGGTCGCGGAACCTCGGTGGTCGAGTAGCCAGCGTGTCGAGACCCCGCATCCTCACCACCCGTGCCGAGCACCACGCCACCCTCGACGCGGTCGACTGGTTGGTGCGGCACGAGGGGGCGACCGTCGAGTGGATCGACGTGGATGCCGTGGGCCGCCTGTCACTCGACTCGCTCGAGCAGACGCTCGCCCGCCCCGGTACTGGTCGAGGGGGCGACGACATCGCTCTCGTGACCGCACTGTGGGCGAACAACGAGGTCGGCACGCTGCAGCCGGTCGCCGAGATCGTGCGTCTCGCCCACGCCGCCGGGGTGCCCGTGCACCTCGACGCGATCGCCGCCTACGGCTCGGTGCCGATCGACGTGCACGCCGTGGGTGCCGACCTGGTGTCGGTGTCGGCCCACAAGATCGGCGGACCGGTCGGCATCGGTGCCCTCGTCGTCGCCCGCACGGCAACCGTCGAACCGCTCATCCACGGCGGAAACCAGCAACGCGCTCGCTCGGGCACTCAGGATGCCGCCGGGGCCGTCGCGTTCGGGGTGGCGGCGGGGGTTGTGCATGACACTGTGACGCTCGCCGCGCTGCGCGACAGGCTGATCGCGGGGCTGCTCAAGCTGCCCGGCGTCGTGCTGCGCGGCGACCCGGATCCGGCCGGGCGCCTGCCGGGCAACGTGCACGTGACCTTCGCGGGCTGCGACGGCGACGCGCTGCTCTACCTGCTCGACCGCGCCGGCTTCTCGGTGTCGACCGGTTCCGCGTGCCAGGCGGGGGTCGCCGAGGTGTCGCACGTGCTCGCAGCGATGGGCGTGCCCGCCGCCGAAGCCCGTGGTGCCCTGCGGTTTACCCTCGGCGCCGACACCACCCCCGCCGCGATCGACGCCCTGCTCGCCCTGCTGCCCGACGTGCTCGCCCAGGCCCGCACGGCATCCGCTTCTCGCGCCTAACGACGGCTATTTGCCCAACTTCGTGCCTATCGTCGGCACTTTAGGCACGTTCTTGGGCAAATAGCTGTTCTCAGCGCGCCGCCCGCCGCGCGGCCTGCTCGCCCGGGTCCGGCACCGGCAGCGCGGCGATGAGGCGCTGCGTGTAGGCATCCTGCGGAGCGCCGAGTACCTGGGCGGTCGGGCCCTGCTCGGCGATCGCACCGTGGTGCAGCACGACCACCCGGTGGGCGAGCAGGTCGACGACAGCCAAGTCGTGGGTGATGAACAGGCAGGCGAACCCGAAGCGCTCCTGCAGCTCGACGAACAGCTCGAGCACCCGGGCCTGCACCGACACGTCGAGGGCGCTCGTCGGCTCGTCGGCGATGAGCAGTTTCGGGTCGAGCGCGAGGGCGCGAGCCAGCGACGCGCGCTGCCGCTGGCCGCCCGAGAGCTCGTGCGGGAAGCGGTCGCCGTAGTCGCCGGGCAGTTGGACAGCGTCGAGCAGCTCGTCGACCTTGGCCCGCGCGTTCCGCGGATTGGAAGCGATGCCGTGCACGACGAGCGGTTCGGCGATGCAGTCGGCGATTGTGAGCAGCGGGTTGAAACTCGACGCGGGGTCTTGGAAGACGAAGCCGAGGTCGCGGCGCATCGGCCGGAAGGTGCGCTCGCTGCCGCGCGCCAGTTCGGTGCCGAGCACTCGAAGCGACCCGCCCGTGACGCGCGTGAGACCCGCCATTGCTCGGCCGATCGTCGTCTTGCCGGAGCCCGACTCGCCGACGAGCCCGAGCACCTCACCGGGCCGGATGTCGAAACTCACCCCCGTCACCGCCTGGAAGGCCTTGCGGCCCAGGCGTCCCGGGTACTCGATCTCAAGGTCGCTCGCAATGACGACAGGTTCGCGTCCCTGCTCACCGGCTGCACCCGCTGCATAGGGACGATCGACGATCTCAAGGCGTGGCACAGCCGCGAGCAGCCGTCGGGTGTACGCGTCTCGCGGATTCGCGAACAACTCGGCGACCGGGGCGGTTTCGACGATCACGCCCTCGTACATCACCGCGACGCGGTCGGCGAGATCGGCGACGACCCCCATGTTGTGGGTGATCAGCACGATCGCCGTGCCGAACTCGTCGCGCAGCGT
>CAZCEE010000290.1:0-3586 GCA_964497165.1 uncultured Schumannella sp.
CTCTCGCACACGACCGGGCTGCACATCCCCGTCGACGCCGGCGTCGCCGCCGCCTTCCTGCGCTGACTCAGGGCACGATGGGCATGTGGTCATGAGCACGCGCACAGGCGGAGCGGTCGCCGCCGTCGACCTCGGCGCGACGAGTGGCCGAGTGCTGCTCGGCTACGTCGGGCACGACGAACTGCGGCTGACGGATGTCGCGCGCTTCAAGAACTCGCCGGTACGGACCCTCGACGGGCTGCACTGGAGCGTGCTCGAGCTCTATCGTGACCTCGTCGAAGGGCTCGCCGCCGCCGTGCGGCAGGAGCCACAGCTCGCAAGCATCGGCATCGACTCCTGGGCCATCGACTATGGGCTGCTCCGCGCCGGCCGACTCGTGGGGGCGCCGTACTCGTACCGCGACGAACGCAACGCCGCCGGCGTCGAGGCGGTTCACGCGCTGGTGTCCGCCGACGAGCTCTACCGCCGCAACGGCTTGCAGCATCTGCCGTTCAACACGCTCTTCCAGCTCACGGCCGATCGCCTCGCCGGCACGCTCGAGGTCGCCGACTCGTTCCTGCTCATTCCCGACCTGTTCGCCTATTGGCTCACCGGCACGGCCGTCGCCGAACGCACGAACGCGTCGACGACCGGACTGCTCGGCGTCGCCACCCGGGAGTGGGACACCGAGTTGGCGACGCGACTCTCGATCCCCGGCTCACTGTTTTCGTCGCTCGTCGACGCCGGCACCGAACTCGGCGGCCTCGCCCCGAGCGCGCAACGCGGCATCGGCGACACCCGGGCCGTCGTGACCGCCGTCGGCACCCATGACACCGCCTCGGCGATCGTCGCGATCCCGGCGACCGGATCGAGCTACGCCTACATCTCGTGCGGCACCTGGTCGCTCGTCGGCGTCGAACTCGAGAAGCCCGTGCTCACCGAGGCGAGCCGCGCCGCGAACTTCACCAACGAGGGCGGCGTCGACGGGCGGGTGCGCTACCTGCACAACGTCATGGGGCTGTGGCTGCTGACCGAATGCATCCGCGACTGGGAGCGTGACGGCTCGACCATCTCGCTGTCGGCGTTGCTCGAGCAGGCTGCCGCGGTGCCCGCAACGGTTCCGATCTTCGACGCCGACGACGCGACCTTCCTCGCGCCCGGCGACATGCCCGCCCGCATCGCGGCCTGGCTCACCGCCCACGATCTGCCGACGCCCGCCACCCGGCCGGAGCTGGTGCGCAGCATCCTGGAATCGCTCGCCGCCGCGTACGCCCAGTCGATCCGGGATGCCTCCGAACTGAGCGGTCACGCCGTCGAGGTCGTGCACCTCGTCGGCGGCGGATCGCAGAACGAGCTGCTCTGCCAACTCACCGCGAACGCCACCGGGCTGCCGGTGCTCGCCGGGCCGGTCGAGGCGACGGCGATCGGCAACGTGCTGGTGCAGGCCCGGGCACAGGGCTTCGTCGCGGGCGACCTCGAGGCGCTGCGCGCCCTCGTCCTCCGCGCCTTCCCCCCGCGTCGGTACGACCCTGCGCGCTGAATCTCTTCTGCCGCGGCTGGAGCCGTCGCGTCACGGCGGGGGAAACAACTCCCGCCGCGAATCCACGGCTCCAGCCGTGACCGAGAAGTGGGCGACTAGCTGATTGGGGCGTAGACGGCTCGGGCGAGAGCGTCGAGCACCGCCGCGGAGCGCGGGCCGAAGCTCAGGATGTCGCCGTCGGCCATGTCCACGAACCGGCGGTGCTGCCCGGCGGCGGTGAGGGCGATGGCGGGCTTCGCCCGGAGCAGACCGTCGATGCCGCCCGCCGACTCGATCCCGTCGGTCATGACGAGGATGAGGTCGGGGTTGGCGGCGATGATCGCCTCGTCGGTCATCGGCTGCATGCCGGTCCAGCCGATCTCGCCGGCGACATCCACACCCCCGAGGCCCAGGATGAGGTCAGTGGAACCCGATTCCTCGCCGAACAGGTAGTAGATGCCCGAGCCGCCGCGGAGGTAGAGGAAGATCATCCGCACCTTGTCGGCCGGATCGGTCGGCGCGATCGCGGCGATTTCGGCCATCTTCGCGTCGACATCCGACTGGATTCGGTTGGCGAGCAGTTCGCCGGTGGCGGGCACACCGAGGGCGGCGGCGGCGCCGCGGACCAGTTGCACGGCGCCGTCGAACGACGCCTCGTTGTCGACGAACACGACCGTCACGCCGGATTCGCGCAACTGAGTGAGCACGTCGCGCGGCCCGATGCTGCCGTCGGTGATGATGAGGGTCGGCCGCAACGCGAGCACGCTCTCGGCGTCGATCGCGTGCCCGCCGGAGGTCACCACCGGCAGCTCGGCGGCACCGTCGAAGGTCGTCGAACGGTCACGCCCGACGAGGCTCTCGCCGAGGCCGAGACCGACGACACTCGCCGCGATCGATCCCGCCAGGTCGAGGCCGATGACGCGCGAGGTGTCGTCGACGGTGACCTGGATGTCGCCGCCCGGATCGTGCGAGGTGACGGTCGCCGGAAGCTGCTGCGCGGGACTCTCCTCAACCGCTTCGATCACCTCGGTCGCGAGGAGCGCGGTGCTCGCACCGACGTGGGTGCGCGGGTCGGCGACGAGGTCCAGCTCGGCGAGGGGTCGACCATCGGCGACCGTCGGCGAGGGAGTCGTTCCCCCCGCGTGCGGCGCGGCGCAGCCCGTGAAGGCAACCATGAGGGACGCGACGAGCACGGCACCCACGAGGGCCAGTGCGGGTCGGGAAGTCACGATCGTCGAGCATAGTAGGTAAGGCTGGCCTCACAACGAGGCCAAAGGTCCCGTGGGACCCGCCTAGGGGGCGCGGCGGCGGGACTTCTCGTCTCTCACCTTTTCCACGAGAGGCTGCAGGCGGTAGGGAATCAGTTCGCCCATCGACAACGCGGTCTCGGTGCGCACCACGCCGTCGATCGCGAGCAGCAACGCGTCGACGCGGAACAGGTCGTCGGTGTCGCGGCAGACGACGATCGCGAGCAGGTCGGCGTGCCCGCTGAGGCCGTGTGCCTGCACGACCTCGGGGATCGCGGCGATGTCTTCGGCGATGCGCGGCAGTTCGCGCTGACGCACGACCACCGTGATGAAGGCGGTGAGCGGATAACCGAGGCCGTGCGCGTCGATCCGTCGGTCGAACGCCAGGAAGGCCCCTTCGGCTTCGAGCTGCGTCATGCGCGCGTGCACCGTGTTGCGCGAGAGGCCGAGCCGCTCGGCGAGCGCGACGTACGACGCTCGTGGATCCGCAGCGAGTCCGCGAAGCAAGTCGAGGTCGACAGCGTCGTAGTGGTGCATCGTGCGCAGAGTAACACCCCTCGCTGGCGACGCGACCGTGCAGATAGCTCAGCCGGCATTCGAGCGCTTGAGCTATCTGCCGACGCGTGCCTACCGTGGCTTACCGGTCGGAGGTGACCCGTGACGACGATGTCGAAACACCAGGAGTTCCTGCAGCTGCTCGATCCGTCAGGAACGCGCGTTCCGTCTGCCGAATACGACGCCGTGGTTGCGGATGTCGACGGCCCCGCCCTGTTGGGCTTCTATCGCGACATGGTGGTGGTGCGGCGGTTGGATGCTGAGGCGACGGCGTTGCAGCGGCAGG
>CAZCEE010000291.1:0-3571 GCA_964497165.1 uncultured Schumannella sp.
ATCGAAGACCGCCACCTGATTCGCTACGACCGGGACGCGGCGGGATTCCTCGCCGAGATCCGGGAACGTTGGCCCGAGTACCGGATGTACACCTGGGTCGACGAGGCGTGGAAGCGCACCGACGAGGTGCGGCCCGAGGTGCGCAACTACCTGTTCACGACTCAGGTGCCCGCTTAGGCCGTTGCGACTCTGGGGATTTCCAGCCAGAGCTCGACCTCGTCGTCATCGAGGGAGTCACCGAGCAGGCTGGCGCTGCCGTCGTCACTCGAACGCAGACCGACGACGGTGACCGCCACATCGGAGCCCTCCGGCACGGTCCGCGCGATGACCTTGTCGGCGTTGGTGCGCCGGAGCGCGTCGGCGAGAGCTCCGAGCACCCGGTCGAGGTCCTCGCCCTCGAGATCGTCGATCCCGCCTTCGTCGAGCAACGTGACCGTCGTTCCACGGCGGCGGGCCAGCATGACCTGCTCGCGCACCGCGTCGTTCAAGAGTTTGCGCCCGCGGATCTCGTCACGGATTGCGCCCTCCAGGTGGAGGCACTCGGCGCGTTGCGCGGCCGTGAGATCGCCCCCGGTCTGCTGAACGGTGCGCAGCATCGGCAGCGCCATGACCGTTGTCTGACCGAGCCGGAACTGCCGCTCGTTGAGGTGAGCCTCCTGGGCTGCCTGCCACTCCGCCGCGCCCCGCTCGGCGATCGCGAACCGCTGCGAATCGCGTACCGCCTTCGCGAGGGCGTTGGTCAGCAGGTGTGCGACGCCCACCCAGGACGCCGAACCGATCACTCCGAGCCCGGCAAGCGCGCCCGGCCCCGCCCAGAGCACCGTCTGCACAACGAGGAACCCGATCCCGAACCAGGCGAAGCCCGGGCGGCGTCGCACAGCGGTGATCGTCATGAGCGTGCCGATCGCGGCGACGTACCAGGTCGCGTAGCCGTTGCCGCCGTCACGCTGCGGATCGAGCACCGACGCGACGAGCAGGGGCAGCACGACCGCGATCGCGACGGCGAACGCGGCAAGCCAGACCGGCATCCGGGGCCGTTTGTCGGGGAAGAGTACGGCGAACGTCGCAACCCCGTAGATCGCCATCGCCGCGATGACCGGCTCGTTCGAGGAGGCGAAGCCGAACGGCAGCGAGTAGACCGCCAGCACGACGAGGTAGCTGGAGAACAACGCGGCGACGACGACGATCAGCGGCCGGGGAACGGTGACTCTCACCGCGCCTCCTCGACGACGTCGTCGCTCTGCTCGTCGGCGGACGTTTCGGGCGGACCGTCCCAGTGGAGCGTGATCACGGTGCCTCCGCCGGGAGCCGTATCGATGTTCGCGTGGCCACCCGCGCTCGCGACCCGTTCCAAGATCGAGACCCGCACCCCGAGCCGTTCGGTCGGAATGAGGTGCGGATCGAAGCCGACACCGCGGTCGCCGATCTCGATGGTGAACGCCTGATGCCCGTGAGAGCGCACATCGATCCAGCGGTCGACCCCGGAGCCGGCATGCTGGAGACTGTTGACCATCGCCTGCACCGTCGCGGAGTACGCCGCATCCGCCACATGTACCGGGATCTCGAACCACTCCTCGGCGACCAACGTCACCGCGAATCGCTCCGACATGCTCTCGGCGGCAGTAACGATCCGCTGCGCGACCGCCTCCCCCGACACCGTCGCCTCCGAGTCGGGCGCGACCGCGACCGCTTCCCGCAGATGTCCGATCGCGTTGCCGGCCATCGTCGAAGCCAGCGTTTTCGCCTCGGGGCTGAACGCGCGCGCGGCCGACAGCAGGGTGGTGAGCACGCTGTCGTGCACGATCGAGTCGACCTGCACGCGTTCCGCCTCTGTGGCGTGCTGCCGCACGGCGTGGGAATAGCGCTCGAGCGCGTTCTGCTGTGCGGTGTCGACGCCGCTCGCCGCCGTTCGCAGCACGGCGATCATGATCAGGATGCCGCCGCCGAGCAGCATCGAGTAGACCGAGTCGAGCACCGCGGCCTCCACCTTGGTGCCGCCGCCCGGGGGTGTCACTCGGATGACGCCGTACAGGATCGGGGCGCCGACCGTGTAGACGACGGCGATGGGGATCTCCAACGCGACCGAGGCCATCGTCGTGGCGATCGTGAGCAGAAAGTACAGCCAGTAGCTGTCGGTCGGCGCATCCGCCTCGCTGAGCACGGCGAATGGCCAGCTGATGAGCGCGATGAGATAGACGGCCGCGAAGGTGACATAGGTGGCGCGCACCAGGCGCTTGAGAATCGCGGCGATCACACAGGCGACGAGCGAGGCGACTAACAGGGAGACGATGGTGACGCTCCAGGCGGGCGCCATGTTGTCCAGTTGGGCCAACTGCAACGGGATCGACTGCAGGAAGAAGGCGACGCCGATGACCGCCGCGAGCCGAGCCATGGCCGCGTCGACGCGGAGCAGGCTGAGCGGGTTGCGAACCGGGCGCCCTAACGTGGGCTGACCGGCGGCCTGGCTAGTTGTCGCCACCGTCGGGGTCAAGCCCCGGCAGGATGCCGTCTTCGACAGCGCGGCGGAGCAGATCGACCTTCGTCGGGGCGGGTCGCCCGACCTCGACGTACTTCACCCGGATGCGGTCGAGGTACTCCCGAGCCGTCGAGTAGCCGATGCCGAGCTGCTCGGCGGCGAGCTTGAGCGGCAGCCCCGACGCGTAAAGGTGCAGGATCTCCCGTTCGCGACGCCCGAGCTGCGCCTTGGCGAAGTCGCGGTCGGCGTCGATCGCGGTCGCCCATTCGAGGTTGTTGAGCACCTCGCCGCGCGCGACGGTGTGTGCGGCGGCGATGACCGTCTTGGTGGCCGACGACTTGGGGATGACCCCCGCCGCTCCGGCAGCGAGCGCCTCGCGCACCAACCCGACACGGTCGGCGATGCTGTGGATGAGCACGGCGGCTCCAGCTGCCTGCACGCGTTTGACGTTCTCGGTAACGGTCGAGCCGTCGCCGAGCGAGAGATCGAGCACGACGACGTCGACCTCGCGACTCGCGAGCGCGACGATGAGCTCGTCGACTGTCGCGGCGACCGCCACGACGTCATAGCCGTCGTCGGCGAAGGCGGCTTTCAACCCCAGTCGCACGGATTCGTGGTCGTCGACGATCGCCACCCGCGCGCCGACGGTTTCCGAACCGGATGCCTGGTCTCGTTCGACCATGTGCGTCACGCTCATCCCGTTCTCCTCCGCTGAGCGGACGACGAACGTCCGGGCGGTCCTGATCCGTGCCCATCGTACTCTGCCGAAGGGTGCACGAACCGATCTATCTACACTTCCGCCTTCGGTTGTCGGCCCAGGTTTATCGGCCCAGGTTTGTCGGTTTCGAGTGCTCAGCCTCGGCGAAAAGAGCCGACCGCTTCGACGTGATGCGTGTGCGGGAACATGTCGAACGCGCGCAGCGCGCTGAGTTCGTAGCCGTGCCCGGCGAGCAACGCGACATCGCGCGCGAAGGCCACCGGGTCGCAGGCGACGTAGACGATCTGGACGGGCCGGAGGGCGGCCAGCGAGTCGAGCACGGCGGCGCCCGCCCCGGAGCGCGGCGGGTCGAGCACGACGGTCGCCGCGGCGAGCCT
>CAZCEE010000292.1:0-3559 GCA_964497165.1 uncultured Schumannella sp.
ACCGCGACGGCGCGAGCGCGTGGCTCACCGCGCCCGACGGGGCGACCGTCGAACTCGTGCAAGATGTCGACTGGGGCTACGTGCAGGTTTTCACCACCCCAATCTTCGCGCGCGGCACGAGCACCGGGTTGGCCGTCGCCGTCGAGCCGATGACCGCGCCGCCCGACGCCCTCAACTCCGGGCAGGGCCTCATCTGGCTTGAGCCGGGAGAGTCGTCGGAGGGATCCTGGGGGCTGCGCTACACGCCCGGCACGGTGGGATCCGTCGGGACGATCTGATGGCGGGCGGTCAGGAGCGCGCCCGCACGCGCCGCTGGCGCCGGTACCTCGCCGACGAACGGGCGGAGGCGGCGCTCTACCGCGAACTGGCTGGCCGCTACACCGGTGAGGAGCGCGACATCCTGCTCGGTCTCGCCGACGCGGAGCAGCGGCACGAAGCCCACTGGGTGGGGTTGCTCGGCGACGACGCACGCGACCCGGGCGCACCGAGCGTCGGAAGCCGACTGCTCATCCTGTTCGCCCGGCGGTTCGGGTCGCTCTTCGTGCTCGCCCTCGCCCAGCGCGCTGAGGGGCGCTCGCCGTACGACGACGACGCGGATGCGACGGATGCCATGGCCGCCGACGAGCGCATCCACGGCGAAGTTCTGCGCGGCCTCGCCGCCCGCGGCCGTCGTCGGCTCGCCGGAAGCCTGCGTGCGGCCGTATTCGGCATCAACGACGGCCTCGTTTCGAACCTCGCCCTCGTGCTCGGTGTCGGCGCGACCGGGCTTCCGCCGCAAACCGTGCTCGTGACGGGCGTCGCGGGCCTGCTCGCCGGTTCGCTCTCGATGGGCGCGGGGGAGTTCATCTCGGTGCGGTCCCAGCGCGAACTGCTCGAGGCGTCGAGGCCCGACCCGGAGTCTCATCGCGCCCTGCCCGACCTCGATGTCGACGCGAACGAACTGGCTCTGGTCTACCGAGCGCGTGGGATGGATGCCGACGAGGCCGCGCGCCACGCGCAGCGGGTGCTGGCAACTCTCCACCTCGACGACGCCGGCAGTCACGAGGCGGTGCCCGCCGACGATCACGATGGGATCGGTTCCGCGTGGACGGCGGCGCTGTCGAGTTTCCTGTTCTTCGCCGCCGGTGCCGTCATCCCGGTCATCCCCTACCTCGTCGGGGCGCAAGGCTTCGTCGCTGTTGCGTTCGCGTCGGCGTCGGTGGGGGTTGCGCTGCTCGCCACCGGCGCGATCGTCGGACTGCTCTCCGGCGGTTCCCTGTTGCGCCGCGCGCTGCGGCAGCTCGCGATCGGCTTGGGTGCTGCCGTCGTCACCTACCTGCTCGGCCTGCTGTTCGGCACGGCTCTGGGGTAGGCAACTGTTCGGGAGACGCTGAGCGCACCCACGCCGAGCAGGATGAGGATGCCTGCCAGCCACAGCTCGGCGACGCGCGAGGCGCCGGTCAGGGCGATCACGACTGGGGGATCGGCCGCCGCGATCGCAGCTGTATCAAGGTTCGTCACCACGGGCGAGGACGGCGCGGAGGAGTTGGCCTGTGCGGTCGCGACGCTCGACACGCCACCATTGAGAACATCCTGCGCGGTCACCGCGTAGAGCACGTCAGCGGTGCAGTTCGCGGAGTCGCCAGGCGTGAGAGTCGTCGGGGTGCACGTGACCGCTCCGAAAACGGGGTCGGTCACCACCAACGTCGTGAGGTCGACATTCCCGGTGTTGATCACGACGTAACTCGCCTGCAGCAGCTCGCCTTCGTGCGCCGCACGTCCCGCCGAGCCCGGCTCCGTGTTCGTGATCGTCATCTCGATCGTCAGCGCGGCGACATTCGCGACGGTGCCCGGGGTATTCGCGGTGTTGTTGCCCAGGAACGGGTCGTGCACCGATCCGGCGACCGAGCTATCGAGTTCGTACAAGGTGCCGCCGGACGCGTCGGGCGGCACCGTACCCGTGACGATGACGACCCGCGAGGCGGCGTCGATGAGAGAGCCGAAATCGCACACCAGCTGGTCGAGCGTGATCGTGCAATCCGGGTCGGTCACCGTCATCCCGAGCAGCGGGAGGTTCGAGACCAATTGGGTTTCGCTCGAGGTCTGCGGCCCGTTGTTGGTGACCGTGATCGTGTACTGGACGGCGCCGCCATTGGTCAGGGGCGTGTCGAGTGTCTGCGAGACCGCGAGGTCGGCAGACGGAAGCACCGGTGTGGCCGTGGGGTTCGACGTCGAAGTCGAGGTCGAACCCGACAGCGATTCCACGAACGAGACGCTCGCTTCGTTGCTGATCGTGAGGCCGACCGCCCCCGGGTCGACGGTCGCGCGGAAGCTGATCGTGCGGGACTCGCCCGCCGGGATGCTGCCGCCGTTCGTCGCATCGGCACCGTCGCCGACGCGTACGACGACCGAGCCAGCGGTCAGTTCGCCTGCGTCGTCGCCGCTGCCATCGGACACGGACCCGGTCGGCGCCACGATCGACCCCGCGAGGAAGGTGGTGCCGGCGGGCACGACGTCGGTCACGACGGCCGAGGTCGCCGCCACACCGCCGTGGTTCGTCACCTCCACGGTGTACTCCAGAACGTCACCCGCCACCGCGTCGGTGCCGGATCGGGACGTGTTGGTCACCGACTTGGTCGTGATCAGGCACGCCGCGTTGCCGAGGCTGACCGAGTCGAGGAAGTTGCCGAAACTCGCGCCGCCGACCGACGAGACCGACTCGAATGCGAAGCGGGTCGTCGTCTGCCCAGCGGGGACCGTGTACAGGCCCGAATAGGTTCCCCAGGCCGAGTTGCCGTCGGCGATGTCGGCGCCCTGCTGCACGAGCGGACCCGCCGGCGCACCGAGCATCACCCGCATGACGTCGGTACCCGACCGGCCGCGATGCGCGAGCTCCCATTTCAGAACCTGACCGGGCACGGTGGCGACGTCCTGAAAGAGGGTCGAGACCTCATTGGCGTTGAGTTCGGCGTGTTGAGTGCCGGAGTCAGGGCTGGGAGTCGTGACGTGCCAGATCTCCATCTGGCCGTCGCCGGCCGTTGTCGACCAACCCGGAATCGAAGACTGATCGACGATCGAGACGCCCTCTCCGAACTGGGGATCCTCGAACCCGCCATTGGTGATCGACACGGCCGGGGCGCAGGTCGACGGATCCTGAGCCGCAACGGCCGCCTGCAGGGGAACAACCGACAGGGCGGATGCCGCGAGCAACGCGGCCGCAACCACCAGCGCGGCGGCGCGTCGGGGTAGCCGTGGCGTTCGGGCGGATGTCATCGGGGCGGCTGCTCTCGGTCGGCAGATGAACGCGGCCCCAGTCCTCCCGCAGTCAATCAAGAGCGAGTCTATGTGACGACCGCTCGCGAACTCGCTCCGGAGGCCCCCCGTATACAGGGGGACCGGGGGTGGGGCCAGTGGAACTCGACCCACGACCGGTGGGACTTTATGCCTACGCTGCAGGACGCGTGCCTTGCAACACTGTCCACGTTGGAGAATTCCAACCAGGCGGATCAGAGTCGCCCTCCGGGGGCTAGGGCGTGTCTCCTTATTGATTCTGGTGTTGTCGGCGAGGCTTGAGGCATGT
>CAZCEE010000293.1:0-3549 GCA_964497165.1 uncultured Schumannella sp.
GCGCTCGTGCGGGCCGTCGCCCCCGATCGCGACCTCGACCGCGACGCGATCGCCGAGCGGTTCGCGCGGGCACGCTGGTCGGCGATCGCCGAGCCCGGGGATGCCGACGCCGGCCGCCTCATCGCGGCGGCCGGTCCTGTGCAGGCCGCCGAGCTGCTCTCCACCGGAACCACGGCCGACGCGCTCGACGACCTCGCCGGCGGGTCGTTCGCAGACGCGACAGACCGCTGGCGTCCGCGCATCCGACAGGTCGACACCGCGCTGCATCTCCGGCAGGCCGCCCGGTTCGGGGCGCGACTGGTGATCCCGGGCGACCCGGAGTGGCCGGTCGGTCTCGACGACCTCGGCGTGCACGCGCCACCGGCGCTCTGGGTGCGCGGCGACGCTGAGATGCTCGGGCAGCTCGACCGGTCGATCGCGATGGTCGGCGCGCGGGCCGCGACCGGGTATGGCGAGCACGTCACGATCGAGGCGGCGAGCGGACTCGTCGACCGCGGGTTCGCGATCATCTCCGGTGCGGCATTCGGCATCGACGGCGCCGCCCACCGTGCGGCCCTTGCCAGTGGCGGAGCGACCGTCGCGTTCCTCGCCGGGGGAGTGGATCGCTTCTACCCGAGCGCGCACGAGACCCTGCTCACTCGGATCGTCGACCGCGGGGCCGTCGTCTCCGAGGTGCCCTGCGGAACGGCGCCCACCAAGTGGCGGTTCCTTCAGCGCAACCGACTCATCGCGGCCGCAGCCCGAGCGACGGTCGTCGTCGAGGCGGGCTGGCGGTCGGGGTCGCTCAACACCGCCGGCCACGCCGCACAACTCGGGCGCCCGCTCGGGGCCGTGCCCGGGCCCGTCACGTCGTCGGCATCCGCGGGCTGTCACCGCCTCATCCGCGAGTACGACGCCGTCTGCGTGACCACCGCGCAGGAGATGGCGGAACTCGTCGATCCCACCGGTACGCCGACGCTTTTCACGGGCGAGCCGAGCCCCGAACGCACGCGCGTGCTCGACGCCCTCACCCGCACGGGCCGCGACCTCTCGCGCATCGCGGCGATCAGTGGCATGTCGCTCGACGCCGTGCGGGCCGAACTCGGGATGCTCGAACTCGACGGTCTTGCAGCTTCGGGCCCGACCGGCTGGCGGCGGGCGACACCGTGAGGTACGTGGCGGGAGCGGAACGCATCACACATTGGTACCATTCAGCGATGAGTAAACAGATCGCCGTTCGGCTGCCCGACGAGATTGCCTCATTCGTCGATTCCGAGGTCGTCGCAGGCCGCGCCCCGAGTCGCGCGGCCGTCGTGACCCGCGCACTCGAGCGCGAACGGCGGCGGCGGCTCGCCCTCGCCGATGTCGAAATTCTGAAGCGTGTGAGCGGCGGCGACGACCTCGACGGTCTCGCCGAGCATGCGGCGCGGCTACCGATCGACCTGGATTGACGTAGTGCGACCGATCCATCTCGCGCGTCTTGATAAGAGCCGTCCGGTGCTGGTCCTCACCCGTGAGTTGGTGCGACCTCACCTTCGCCGGGTGACGGTCGCGCCGATCACCTCGACGGTATGGGGCTTGTCGACCGAGGTGGCGGTCGGCGTGCGCAACGGCCTCGATCACGACTCGGTCGTGAGCCTCGACAACATCCTGACCATCCCCGTCGCCGATCTCGGCAGACAGCTGGGATTCCTGCATCCCGATCAGGAACATGCGCTGAGCATGGCGATCGTCGCCGCATTCGATCTCGAGTAACACGCGTGCGCGACGCGCGACACTGGCGGCAAGTAGAGTGCGCGCATGGTGCAACTGGGCCAATTCCCGCCGGCGCGGCACGTGATCGCGCACATCTCCGACACCCACCTCCTCGGCGGTGGGCGCCAGCTCTACGGCACGGTCGACACCGACCCGCCCCTGGTGCACGCCCTCGAGCTGCTCGGCCGGTCGAATCTGCCGATCGAAGCGCTCGTGTTCACCGGTGACCTCGCCGATCTCGCCGAACCCGACGCCTACGCGCGGCTCAAGTCGATCGTCGAACCGGCCGCCGAGAAGATCGGCGCGAAGATCGTCTGGGTGATGGGCAACCACGACGAACGCCCCGCCTACTCGAAGGGGCTCTTCGGCCACGAGACCACAGAGCCGCAAGACCGGGTCGAGATGCTCGGCGGGCTGCGCATCATCTCGCTCGACTCCACCGTTCCGGGCCACCACCACGGCGACCTGCTCGACGGCCAACTCGAGTGGCTGCGGGAGGTGCTCGCCGAGCCCGCCGCTGACGGCACGCTTCTCGCGCTGCACCACCCGCCCCTGCCCTCGCCGGTCGAGATCATGGCGATCCTCGAACTGCAGCGCATGCATCGGCTGGCCGACGTCATCCGCGGCACTGACGTTCGTGCCATCCTCGCCGGACACCTGCATCACGCGATGTCGGGGATGTTCGCCGGCATCCCGGTCTCGGTCGCCGCGGCCACCTGTTACACGATCGATCCGAGCGCCCCGGTCGGGAGCCTGCTCGGTGTCGACGGCGCACAGTCGATCAACCTCGTGCACATCTACGACGACCAGATTCTGCATTCCGTCGTGCCGGTCAACGAGACCCGAGCCGTGTCGGGATTCCCCGACTCGGTGATCGAACGGCTCACCCAGCTGACCCACGAGGAGCGCATCGCCGCGTTCTCGAGCAAGACCTCGACCTTCAACCTCGCCGAAGTGGAGTCCAGCGGCGCTCCCGCGGTGGAACACACCCTGGAGTAGCGCGGCGAGGCACCCCGGCTCCGTCACCGGTCCGCGCGACGATAGCCGCGTGCACCTCCGCGCCGCGATCGACGGGTACGCCCGACATCTCGAACTCGACCGCGGCTTCAGCGTGCACACCATCCGCGGCTACCGCACCGACCTCGCCGACCTCGCCGGGTTCGCCGAGAGCACCGGAATCGACGACACCACAGGGGTCGACCTCGAACTGTTGCGCGGTTGGCTGTGGCGCGGCTCCACCGCGGGGCTCGCGAAGTCGACCCTCGCCCGGCGCAGCGCCGCGGCGCGCGGCTTCACCAAGTGGCTCACGACGACAGGCACAGCGGATGCCGACTCGGGTCTACGCCTGAAAGCCCCCCGCCCCGACCGTCACCTGCCACGCGTGCTCACCCGCCGCCAGGTCGACGGGCTGCTCGACGACCTCGGTGTGCGCGCCACGTCAGGTGAACCGAACGCCGTGCGCGACCTCGCCGTGATCGAACTGCTCTACGCCTCGGCGCTGCGGGTGAGTGAACTCGTCGGCGCGCGGGTCTCCGACCTCGACCGGGAGCGGATGACTCTCCGCGTGCTCGGCAAGGGTGACAAGGAGCGCGTGGTGCCGTTCGGCATCCCCGCCCGGCGTGCGCTCGACCGCTACCTCGATGACGCGCGCGTTGCCCTGCTCGACGGCCGCGACGACCCGGGCACGATCTTCGTCGGCGCGCGTGGGCGGCAGCTCAGCACCCGCACCGTGTACGAGCTCGTGGCGCGACTGCTCGCCGACCTCCCGGGATCGGGCCCGGCCGGCCCGCACGCCTTCCGGCACACCGCCGCGAC
>CAZCEE010000294.1:0-3538 GCA_964497165.1 uncultured Schumannella sp.
GAGATCGACCCCTCGGACATGACCCGCGGCGGCATCAAGATGGGCGAGTTCCGCCGGCTGATGCGCGACAAGATGGCGCTGCTCAAGCTGGACGAGGCGTTCGCCGCGCGGTACGTCAACGAGGGCTTCTCGGGAGGCGAGAAGAAGCGTCACGAGATCGTGCAACTCGAGCTGCTCAAGCCGCGTTTCGCAGTGCTCGACGAGACCGACTCCGGCCTCGACGTCGACGCGCTCAAAGTCGTTTCCGAGGGCGTCAACCGCGCCCACGCCGACACCGGACTCGGCATCCTGTTGATCACGCACTACACGCGCATCCTGCGCTACATCAAGCCCGACTTCGTGCACGTCTTCGTCGATGGCAAGGTCGCCGAAGAGGGCGGTCCGGAGCTGGCCGACCGCCTCGAGAGCGAAGGCTACGACCGCTACCTCACCGCCACGGCGTAGCCTTTTCGTCGAAAGGACGCGAACCGATGCCCACCGCTCTCGAACCGAAACTCTTCACCGAGGTCGAAGAGGGGCTCAAGGACGTCATCGACCCCGAGCTCGGCGTCAACATCGTCGATCTCGGGCTCATCTACGACCTCACCTGGGATGACGAGAACGACGCCCTCATCATCTCGATGACGCTCACCTCGGCCGGCTGTCCGCTGACCGACGTGATCGAGGAGCAGACCGCCCAGTCGCTCGACGGAATCGTCGAGAAGTTTCGCATCAACTGGGTCTGGATGCCGCCGTGGGGCCCGGAGCGCATCACCGACGACGGCCGCGACATGATGCGAGCGCTCGGCTTCAGCATCTGACGACGAAGTCGTCGGATGTCGGGGGCCAATGGCCGCCGATCGAGCGCTCCGGCGGCAGCCGGGTCGGCTTCAGCATCTGACGACGAAGTCGTTGGATGTCGGGCGCCTGTCCCCAGTACTGGAGGCCCCCTGACGGGGTGACGCGCGGGCGTTCCCGCGCCGATAGCCTGAGAGAGTGTCAGGGGGAGACCGGACCACAGCTGGTCCACGAAAGCGCGGACGGGTCGCGTCGGGCATCCTCTCTGCCCAGCTGCTGATCTCCGGACCGCTTCTCGTGGTCATGGTGGGACTGATCTTCGTCGACTCGACGGTGTTCTCCTCGCCCGTCGTCTTCAGCCTCGTCGCCTACTTCTTCGCCCTCACCGCGGTCACGGCGCTCGTCCCATGGGACGCCATCCCTCGCCTGTGGGGAGCGTTGCTGCCGTTCGCGAATCTCGCCGGCATCCTCGTGCTCCGTGAGTTCGAACCCCAGTCCGGAGTGGGCCTGCTCGTCGTCCTGCCGATCATCTGGATCGCCAGGACCTTCGGGGCGACCCTCACGATTGCCGGCGTCGCGGGAACCGTCTTGGCGATGTGGGCGACTCGACTCATGCGCGGGACTCCGATCACCTGGACGGACTTCGTGACGTTCGTCGTCGTCCCCGTGTTGGTCGCTTTCGTTGCGGGCGCAATCTACGTGTCGTCGGCGCGCGGTCGAGCTCAGGCCAAACTGCTGCGCCAGCACTCGAGCATGGTGCAGGGGGCGCTCGAGAAGGCGAGTCGACAGGAAGGCGTGCTCAACGAGCTGCTCAACGCCGTCGACTTCGGCGTGATCGCCTTCGACCGAACGGGCTCCGTGACGTTCGTGAACCGGGCACATCGGCAGTACCTCACCGACTTCGGAACCCCCGCCGACGCCGTCGTGCACCCCGTCATCTACCAGGCCGACGGGGTCACCCTGTACACCGACGACGACCGCCCACTCACCCGCGCGCTCAGCGGGCAGGCCTTCGACAACCTCATCATCTGGGTCGGCGAGCCCGGGGAACGTCGCGCCGCTCACTCCGTCAGCTCCCGGATCCTGCACGACCGCGAAGGCGAGTACGACGGGGGCGTGATCGTGCTGAACGACATCACCAAGGAACTCGAGGCGATCCGGGCGCGGGATGACCTCATCGGTTCGGTCTCGCATGAGCTTCGGTCGCCGCTCACCTCGATTCTGGGCTACCTGGATCTCGCGCGTGACGACGAACAGATCGACGACGAAACGCGGCGCATGATCGACGTCGCGTACGCCAACTCCGAGCGGCTACTGGTGATCGTCACCGACCTGTTGCGCGCTGCCAGCGATGCCGACAAGCAGCTCGCGATGTCGTTCACGGCGGGAGACCTCGCGCAGATCGCTCGCGACTCAGTCGAAGCCCACCAGGTGATGGCCGAGGAACGCGAGGTCGAGCTGGTGCTTGAAGGCACCGATTCCGCGCTCGCGACGGTCGACCCGATGCGGATGCGCCAAGTTCTCGACAACCTGCTGACGAACGCGATCAAGTACAACCGCGAGTGGGGCTCGGTCACGGTCGCGGTGGCCGTCGAACCGGGATCGGGCGGGGTCAGCGTCGAAGTTCGGGACACCGGTCAAGGCATTCCTGAAGCCGACCTGCCGCGCATCTTCGACCGCTTCTACCGGACGAAGGCCGCGAAATCGTCGACGACGGTCGGCACCGGCCTGGGGCTGAGCATCACACGCGAGATCATCCATCGTCACGGTGGCCATCTCACCGTCACGAGTGAGCTCGGCATCGGAACGACCTTCCGGGTCACCGTGCCGACTGAGCGGGAATCCTCGGCCGCCGCGGGTTCGCGGAGCGTGGCCGCGTGAGCATCCTCGACTCCACGACCCTCTTCTTGGTCGGTGGGCTCGTCATCCTGCTGGCCGGGATCTCGTTCCTGCTCGAAACTCTCCTGAGACGCAACGACGCCGTCGGGCGACTGTGGAGTGTGTTCTTCCTGACTGCGATGTTCGCGGTGTTCGCCTTCGTCGTGGTCTCACTCGATCCCTCGACCTGGTGGGCCGGCGCGGTCGGAAACGGCGCCTATGTCATGTCCATCGGTTTCCTCTGGTCGGGAGCACGTCGGGCGAACGGGCGCCGCGCCCTGCTCGTTGTGCCGGTCGCCCTCGGGGTCGTCGTGGCTGTCGCGGCGCTTTTGCCGGGCGAAGCCGGGGGGTTCTGGGCGGGGGCTGTCGAGATGTTCCTCGGAGTGGCGATCGTCTGCCTTCTCTCGGCCCTCGAATTTGCTCGAGGTGACCTCACACGCCTGCTCGCCTCCCGGGTGCTCACGGTGCTTCTCGGCGGGATGGCGCTGTTCTACCTCGGACGCGCCGTCGTCTTCGTCGCGTTCGGGCCGGAGGACCCGGTGTTCGCCGTCTACTTCGGCACCTCCATGTCGACCTTCGTGGAGATCGGTCTCGCCGTGATCGGCACGATCATGCTTGGATCGGTGCAGGGTGACCGGTTCGCCGTGCTCACCGAAGACGATGCCGAGATCGGTGCGAAGTTGCGCATCGACGGGATCATGAATGGGCCGGCTTTCCGCGAACTCGCCGAGACCTGGTTGTTGCGCGCCATCCGGGAACGCACCACCCTCGTGCTGTTGTTGATCGACGTCGCCGACATCGAGTCCATCAACACGGCGTTCGGACGAGCGGCCGGGGATGCCGCGATCCGCGCGACCGGACGCGTCGCGCTCACCCGGGCTCC
>CAZCEE010000295.1:0-3538 GCA_964497165.1 uncultured Schumannella sp.
GGTCGGCGAGCTCGATCGCGTTCGGATGCGCGTACGACCAGATCGGGAAGAACGCCAGCTCCTCCGCCTGCTTCGCCGCCGCCGCAGCGAGACGCTTACGACCATGACCCGCGTTGACCACGAACAACCCCGAGAGGCCATCGATGTACTTCTTGCCCTTCGAATCCCAGATGTGGTGACCCTCGCCCTTGACGATGATCGGCACACCACGCTCTTCCGCAACGGACTGCCTGCTGAAGTGCATCCAGAGGTGGTCTTTCGCCTTCTGCTGAAGGTCGGCCTCTGCGGCGATGGACGGCTGCGTATTGGTCATTGTCGATCCTGTGGTTTTGCGAAGCATTTGATGAGTGAGACAGAGGTTATCAGCAGTCAATGCTCAAAAGAGCTACGGAATCAGTTGAATTCGCTCTCGCGGTCCATGCCTTCGTTTTCCCGCCCTGCGCTTTCCGCAGAGAGGAATCTCGCCCCGAGAACGACCGGGGAGTCCGCTTGACGTCTTTGAATCGATCCCGCGCGAGTGCGCGACAGCACTCCCGATCGGAGGTTCAACGTGGGTCAGGGAGCACACCCGGGCGTCGGAGCAGCTCGCGAGCTCTGGGCGCTCGCGGCCGACCAGCTGCCGATCGCTCGCGCGGTGCTCGACGGCGTCACACGTCCGTCGTCGACTCCGCCTCTTCCCGTCGACGATCCGGCGACCGGTGCGGTGATCGGCTGGTGCGAACCGACCACGACCGAGATCCTCGAGCAGGTTGTGGTCGCCGCAGCGGACGCGTTCCCCGGCTGGGCGGCGAGGCCCGCATCCGACCGGGCCGCCGCCATGCTCGCCGGAGCGAGCGCGATCGAGCTGCAGGTCGCCGACCTCGTCGAGACGTTGATCGCCGAGGTCGGAAAGACCCGCGCCGAGGCCGAGGGCGACGTGCGGGGAGGCGTCGCGCTCCTGAGGTCGTTCGCGGCCCTGGCCGAGCCGGCCGCGCGGATCGAGGACCTCAGCGGGCGGGAGGCCACCGGCCGCGCCGACGAGGTGCTGGTCCACCGGGTTCCCGTGGGCCCGCTCGCGGTGATCACCCCGTGGAACACCCCCGTCTTCCTCACGCTGAACTGCGTCGCACCCGCGTTGGCGGCCGGCTGCACCGTCGTCGTGAAGCCCGCCGACGCCGCGCCGCTCGCCGTCACCGCCGCGCTACAGCTGCTGTCGTCGGCCCTGCCGCCCGGGGTGCTCACCGTCGTTCAGGGACTGGGAGCCACGACGGGGGCCGCGCTGTGCGAGCACCCGGCCATCCGGGGTGTCTCGTTCGTCGGCGGAACCGTCGCCGGCCGGCAGGTGATCCAGGCGGCATCCGCGACGGTGAAGAAGGTCTCGCTCGAGCTCGGCGGCAACGACCCTGCGATCGTGCTCGCCGACGCCGACCTCGACGAGTCGGCGTACCGCGAGCTCGTCGCCGGCAGCTTCGCGCTGAGCGGCCAGGTCTGCTTCAACATCAAGCGCATCTACGTGCACCGCTCGCGGTTCGACGAGTTCGTCGACGGATTCCGTCGTCTCGTCGACCAGATCGTCGTGGGTCCGGCCGCTCTGCCCGAGGTGCAGATGGGACCGCTCACGACGGCTGCCGGCTACGCCAACGCGCTCCGTCTGCTCGACGACGTGCGGGGATCCACCGCAACCGTCGCCGAGGGCGGCCGCTTCGCCGACGGCACCGACCTCGCGGCCGGTCGCTTCGTGCGCCCGACGATCGTCACCGGCATCGATCCCGGCCACGAGCTGGTCGTCACCGAACAGTTCGCCCCGATCATCCCGATCCTGCCGTTCGACACCGACGACGAAGCGGTGCGCGAGGCGAACCGCACCGAGTACGGCCTCTGCTCGTCGGTGTGGTCGGCCGACCCCGATCACGCGCGCGCGGTCGCGCTGCGCATCGAGGCGGGAAACACGTTCATCAACGCCCACCGGATCGGCGCCAGCGTGCCGCTCGTTCCCTTCGGGGGCGTCAAGCAGTCAGGACAGGGCAGGAACCACATGATGCACGCGATCGCCGAGTGCACCGAAGAGCACGCCATCGTGCGCTACACGACGCCGAGCGAACAGATCCCGGGAATCCAGCCGTGGCTGTCGCTCACGCTCGACGCGACCGAGCCCGCTTCATGACGTCGGCACCCGCGTTCGCCGACGCGACGACGGTGCTGGCGCGGTTGCGCTCCGGTGAAACCCGCAGTCGTGACGTGCTCGAGGACTATCTCGACCGCATCCGCCGCTACTCCTGGGTCAACGCGGTCGTCACGGTCGACGAAGAGGGGGCGCGACGGGCGGCCGACGCCGCGGACGCCGCGCGCAGGGCCGGGGCGGGACTCGGTCCGCTCCACGGCCTCCCGATCACGGTGAAGCACGACGTCGAGGTCGAGGGGATGCTGTCGACCTACGGCTCGACCTACAACCGCGACCACGTGCCGACAAGCGACGCGGCGGCCGTGGCCCGCCTGAGGCGGGCCGGTGCGGTGATCTTCGGGCGCACCAATCTGCCTGAGTTCGCCGCCGATGGGCAGAGCTACAACGACCTCCACGGCGTGACGCGTAGCCCATGGGACCCGGAGCGCACCCCCGGCGGATCGTCCGGTGGCTCGGCAGCGGCCGTGGCCGCGGGCATGACCGGGTTCTGCCTGGGAAGCGACATGGGGGGCTCCATCCGGATTCCCGCCTCGTGGTGCGGCGTCGCCGGGTTCAAGCCGAGCTGGGGCCGGGTTCCGATGACGGGTGGCGCGCCGGTGCCGGGCGCCGCGGACTTCGATCCGACGCTGCTGCCCGAGGATGTCGCCGTCGCGGGTCCGATCGCGCGCAGCGTCGCGGACCTCGCGCTCGCCTTCGATGTGCTCGCCGCTTCCGAAGGGAAGCCCGGCTCGAGCGCCGCCCGCGACCTGACCGACCCGGCCCGACCCCTCCGCGTGGGGGTCTGGTTCGACGACGACCGCTCACCGGTCTCGGCCGCAACCCTGGCCGTCTTGGACGATGCCTGCCGGCAGCTGGCCGACGGCGGCGTCGAGGTGGTCCGCGTCCGGCCGCCGGGCCTCGACCTCGACCGGCTCGAGGAGTTGTTCGAGCTCATGTTCATGGCCGATCTCGTCGGTCACTCCGGTGACGAGGGGTACTCCGGGCTGGTCGGCGCTCTCGCGCAGGGCGACGATTGGATGTCGCGCACCCACCTTCGCGCGGCGACGCTCTCCCACCGCGACTGGCTCGCGCTCGAGGCCGAGCGCAACGGCATCCGTCGTGCCTGGAACGCCTTCTTCGCGGATGTCGACGTGCTGCTGACGCCCGTCGTGCCGACCACGGCGCTGCGCCACGATCACAGCGAACCGGTGAACGACCGGCGGATCGTCGTCGACGGCATCGAGCACCCGTGGCGGCCCTATCTGACCCGCTGGTGCGGCGCCGTCGGCGTCGCCGGCCTGCCCGCGGCGTCGGTACCCGTGGGCATCGATGCCGCCGGCCTGCCGGTCGGGATGCAGGTGGTCGGTCCGGTGCGCGGCGACGCGCGAGCGCTGCGCG
>CAZCEE010000296.1:0-3533 GCA_964497165.1 uncultured Schumannella sp.
CGAGCACTGCACGCGCGGCGTCGGTGTGTTCCCTTGGGCGGGGACCGAGGTCGAAGGCCAGGAACCGGATGTGGTGCTCGCCGCCGCGGGCGACGTTCCGACGCTCGAGGTGCTGGCCGCCGCCGCGATCCTGCGGGAGCGGCTGCCGATGCTCGCGGTGCGCGTGGTGAACGTCGTCGACCTGATGCGCCTCCAGTCGGAAGACCAGCATCCGCATGGTCTGCCCGACGCCGAGTACGACGCGACCTTCACGACCGACAAGCCGGTGATTTTCGCCTTCCACGGCTACCCGGCGCTCATCCACCGGCTGACCTATAAGCGGGCCGGCCACGACCAGTTGCACGTGCACGGCTTTCAGGAGCGCGGCACGACGACGACACCGTTCGACATGGTCATGCTCAACGACCTCGACCGGTACCGGCTGGCGATCGCCGTTCTCGACCGGGTGCCCGGCCTCGCCGCCGCGAACCCCGAGTTCCGCCGGGAACTCGAGGATGCTCGCACGCGCGCGCGGGACTACACCAGGGAGTACGGCGAAGACATCCCGGAGGTGGCCGACTGGCGGTGGCCGGTATAGCCGCGCTTGAGGAAGTCAGCCCTCCGGGTGGTCGACGCCGGGCAGCCAGGACTGGCCGGGGGAGCCCCAACTGTTCTTGCGGATCGCCTTCGCGACCCCCTTGTCGTGCGGGTGGATCAGCCGGTCGACGTAGAGCACGCCGTCGAGGTGGTCGAACTCGTGCTGGAAGATGCGGGCCAGCCAGCCGGTGGGGCGTACTTCGAAGCGTTCGCCGTCGAGGTCAGTCGCGGTGAGCAGGGCTTCGGGGGAGCGGCGCAACGGGAACCGCTCGCCGGGAACCGACAGGCAACCCTCCGACTCCTCGTCGTCGTCGAGGTCACCGAGCGGCAGCGGCGCGATGAGCAGCTCGGGGTTGATCGCGGTGCCGCGCTGCCGTACGCCGTCGTCGTCGACCCACGACCAGACAAAGATCCGGAGCGACACCCCCACCTGCGGGGCCGCCAGACCGACGCCGGGAGCCGCCGCCATCGTCTCCTCCATGTCGCGCACCAGCTCGCGCACCGAGTCGTCGATTGTCGGGACGGGGGATGCGGGCGAATGCAGCGCGGGATCGCCCGTGATGCGAATGGGTCGAACGGCCATTTGGCCAGGATATCCAGCCGAGGACCGCTAGATTTCTGGGGTGATTGAGATCGACGTCCTCGGTCAGAGCGCGACTGGCAACCTCGCCCCGGTCGGCATCCTCATCGCGCTCGTCGGTGCGATCTTCCTGTCGCTCGGGGCGCAGTTCCAGCACCGCGGCGTCGAGGTCGTCGAAGAGCGTCACGGGTCGGGTAACAAAGCGGGGCTGAGCGTGGGGCAGTTGTTGCGCCTGCTGGCCCGGCCGTCGTGGGTCATCGGCACGGTGCTGCTCGGTCTGGCGATCCTCTTCCAGTTGACGAGTCTCGGGTTCGCGCCACTCATCGTCGTGCAGCCGATCGGCGCCGTCGCCCTCGTCATCACGGCGATCGTCAATGCCCGGGTCACCAAGACGAAGATTGAAGGTCCGGTGCTGCGCGCCATCGCGCTCTGCGTCGGGGGCATCGCCCTGTTCGTGACCGTCGCCACCTTCGTCGCCGAAGAGCAGGTCATTGGCGAGGCGCAGCTCGTGATCGTGCTCAGCATTCTCGGCGGAGTGATCCTGCTGCTCGCCCTCACCTTCGCGTTTGCCCGCAAGCGTGCAGGAGCCCTTTTCTACATCGTCTCGGCGGGTGTGCTCTACGGTTTCGTCGCGACCCTTGCGAAGGTGGTCATCAACCGAGTCGGCAACCTGATGGCCGGGATCGTCGGCGGTGAGTTCGAGTGGCTCACGATCGCCTGCGTCGCGGCGCTGCTGATCGCCGCCGCGCTCGGCGCGTACTTCGTGCAGACCGCGTACTCCCTCGGTTCGCCCGACCTGGTGATCGCCGGGCTCACCGTCGTCGACCCCCTCCTCGCGGTCGCGATCGGTATCGCGGTGCTCGGCGAGGCGGCGCACGCCCCGCTCTGGGTGATCCCGGTCTGGGCGGTCGCGGCATCCGTTGCGGTCTATGGGGTCTACCAACTCGCGAAGCACCACCCCCAAACTCACCGATAGCCGCAGACTCACCGATAGCCCCTAAGGCATCGATAGCCTCCACCCTGCGGTAGCCTCTTCCGAGTGCGAATCATGATCGGCGGGGACACCTTCGCCCCCGATATCAACGGTTCCGCCTCCTTCGCCAAGCGGCTCGCCGTCGTGCTGAAGCAGCGCGGCCATGACGTGCACATCGTCGCCCCGGCACCCGACCGGCATCACGGTTCGCGCATCGAAGTGCACGACGGCGTCGAGCTCATGGTGCACCGGCTCAAGAGCTGGCCATGGTGGCCGCATCCGTGGGTGCGGTTTGCCCTGCCCTGGCGGGTCAAGGCGAACGCGCGTCGGCTGATCGCCGAATACAAGCCGGATGTCGTGCACTTTCAGTCGCACATCATCATGGGCACGGGTCTCGCTCCGGCGGCGAAGGCTGCGGGCATCCGCCTCATCGGCACCAACCACACGATGGCCGAGAACATCGCCCAGCACGTCACGATCCTGCCGCCGCCGGCGCTGCGCTGGTTGATCCGCTCGCAGTGGAAGGCGGCCGCCGGTGTCTACGCGCAAGCCGATGTCGTCACCACCCCGACGAAGCGGTCGAGCGACTACTTCGAGAAGATGACCGGCCTCACCGGCGTGCACTCCATCTCGAATGGCATCGACACCGCCAACTACCTGCCGAGTTTCGAGCCGCGCACCGAGAACCGCATCGTCTTCGTCGGCCGCCTCGACGAAGAGAAGTGCATCCACGAACTGCTGCAGGCGTTCGCTCTGCTCGACACCGGCCTCGACGCGAAACTCGACATCGTCGGTCACGGAGAAGACTTGCACCGCCTCGAGCGGATGTCTCGTGACCTGGGAATCGCCGACCGCGTGATCTTCCACGGCAAGGCATCCGACGAGAAGCTGCGCGACATCCTCACCCACGGCGCCGTGTTCGCCATGCCGTCGCGCGCCGAACTGCAATGCATCGCGGCGATGGAGGCGATGGCCTCGGCCCTCCCGGTGGTTGCGGCGGATGCCATGGCGTTGCCGCACCTCGTGCACCCGGGCGAAAACGGCTACCTCTACGAGCCCGGCGACATCCCCGCCTTCGCCGCCCACATCACCTCGGTGTTGACCGCGTTGCCCGACGAGTACACCGCCATGAAGAAGGCGTCGCAGCGCATCGTCGCGAAACACGATCTTCAGGCCACCGTCGACACCTTCGAGGCGCTGTACCGTGGTGAAACGGTGACCGACCCGGTCACCGAGCCGGTTCCGGACGCGAAGCGATCGAACCCGGCAAGGGGCGGTAGCTCAGCTGGTTAGAGCAGCGGACTCATAATCCGTCGGTCACGGGTTCAAGTCCCGTCCGCCCTACCAATTGTGATGAGTCGCGACATAGGTCTCACCTGAGTCGCGACATGTGTCATTGATTGA
>CAZCEE010000297.1:0-3481 GCA_964497165.1 uncultured Schumannella sp.
CGAGGGCCACCCGCAGCAGTCCCATGAGCGGCCACATGAGGCGCGCCTGCACGGTCGTGAACGCGACGATCGTGCCGGCGGTGACCGCGACATCCTGAAAGATCAGCCAGGCAGCGACGAGGTAGATGACCGCCGGGATGACCGAGAGTACGACGTTCACGATCGCGAAGAACCACTGCCCCGTCATCGCGAGCTGGATCTGCAACCGGATCTGCCGACCGTTCTCGTCGCGGTAGCGGGTGACCTCGGCCTCTTGCTGGTTGAACGCCTTCGCGAGCAGCACGCCCGAAACGCTCAGCGTCTCCTGCGTGATCGCCGTCATGTCAGACAGCGACTCCTGCGTCTTCGTCGCGATGCGCGCCCGGGCCTGACCGACCCGGCGCTGCACGAACACCAGGATGGGCAGCAGCACGACGGCGACGATCGTCATCTGCCACGACAGGAGCAGCATCGCGGCGACCGCGGCGATGACGGTGACGGTGTTGCCGACGACGCTCTGGATGGTGTTGCTCAGTACGCCCGCGACGCCGCCGACGTCGTTCTGCAGCCGCGACTGGATGACGCCCGTCTTGGTGCGGGTGAAGAAGCCGAGCTCCATCGCCTGGAGGTGCGAGAACAGCCGCACCCGCAGCGCGCCCATGACATTGTTGCCAATGCGTGCCGTCAGGTAGCTCTGACCGACGCCGAGCCCGGCCGACGCCAACCAGGCGAGCAGCATCAGCCCGACGAGTTCGAGGAGCACGGGCACGTCGGGGCGCCCCTCCGGCGGGAAAAGGCCGCGGTCGAACGCCTGCTGGGTGAGCAGTGGGGGCAGCACGCTGAGGGCAGCGCCCACGAGCACCAGCACGATCGTGATGGTGAGGGCCCGGCGGTGTGGCCGGAAGAGGTCACCGATCCGCTGGATCAGGTCGGGGATGCGCGGAGCCTGCGCGTTGAGCTCCCGCTGCGCCTCGGCATCCCTGCCGCCGACTCGTCGGCCCCCGGGAGGCGTCGTCCCCCGGTTTCCCATGCTCACCGGGGAAGCCTACGCGACGGCCTCCCGGCGCACCGGGGGCCGTCGCGTTCGGTCAGACCCGGCGACGCTGCGGGGTGGACTGCAGCATCGCGGCGAGCGCCAGCAGCGCGACCCCGAACTGCACGAGACCGAGGGCGCCGAGCATCGACATCGTCGTGTCACCCGCGCCGGTCAGGGCGAGCGTCGGCAACTCGGGGAACTCCGGAGGCAGCGGGAACGTCGGCAGGTCGCAGATCGCGGCGAAGATCTGCGCCGAGTTCGTGACCAGCGGGTTCGTGACCTTCGTCACCGTGACCGTGTAGTTCGCGTTGTTCTGAACCGGGAACACGGCAATCGACGGAGTCGCGCCGCCCGTCACGGCCCTGGAGTCGCCCTCGACCGTCACCTCGTACTCCTCACCGGGCTCGAGGTCGTCGATCGTCGCGGAGATCAGCGAGTCACCTTCGAGGAAGCGGCACTCGAGCGTGAGCTGCAGATTCGGCGTCATCGGGCACTGTCCCAGCGTCACCGATTCGGCATCCTTCACGTTCGTCGCCAGCTTGTCGACAATGGTCACGGTGTAGGTCTTGGCGGGCGCGAGGTTCACGTAGGTCAGCGGCGCCGAGAGCGACGTCACGGTGGTCGGAGCACCGTACCCGGAAACAGCGTTGCCGCTCTCGGTGATGGTCACCGTGTACTCACGACCCACGCCGAGACCGGCGAACGTCGCGGTGATATCGCCCCGGCCGCCCGCCTCCAGGCATTCGGTGACCGTGAAGGAGATCTGCGGCTGCGTCGGGCAGTCCTTCACTTCGATCGGGTCGGAGGTCTTGGTGATCGACGGAACCGCCTTGTCGACGACCGTCACCGTGTGGCTTCCGGCAGTGACCGGGTAGGTCAGATCGCCCTGGCTCGTGCCGCCGGCGATGATCTCGTCGACCTGGACGCCATCGATCAGCACCAGGTAGGCGCGCGTCGGGGTGAGCCCGCCGAGCGTCACCGTAATGTCGAGCGCGCCGTCGACCGCACTGCAGACCTCGGAGCCCACGGTCGGCGTGGTCGGGTCGCTCGGGCACGCCTTGGTCGAGAAGTCGGTGCTCGTGACCGTCGTCCCCGACGCCGTGTCGGTGAGTACCACCGTCATGCCGCTCGTCGACGGTGGCACCGGGATCGTGAACGCCACCGAGGTGTTGACGCCCGGGTTGACCGGGATGTCACCAGTGATCGCGACGCCGTTCTGCCACACGACAGCCGAGTAGCTGCGCTGCGGCACCAGCTGCGAGGCGATGACCTCGACGCCCGCGTTCGCGTTCGTCGGCGACGTGCACTCCTTCACCGTGACGACGAGCAGCGAATTCTGCGGGCAACCGACAACGACCGTCGACGCGGTCGCCGTGAGCCCGGCGTGTTGGTCACTCGTGACCGTCACCTTGTAGGTGAGGCCCGCCTGCATGTTCGGCCACACCGACGACGCGCTCGTCGACGGGGCGAAGGGCGCACCCTCGGGGACATCGTTCTTGAAGAGCTGGGCGGTGTAGGTCTGCCCGGCAAGCAGCTTGTTGAAGGTCGCGGTCAGCGTCGTCGTGCCGCCGATCGTGTTGCACTCCGTCGCCGCGAGGTCGATCTCGGGGGCATCGCACGCCGTGCTCGTGCCGCCCTGGTCAAAGCTCCAGCCGTTGTCGCCGTCGTCATCATGGGCGACGACCTTGACGCTCCAGGCGTTGGCCTGAGCCGGGTTCGCGAACGCAAACGTGGTCTTCGGCAGATCGGTTCCGAAGTCGGCGACGTCGAACACCTGGTCGCCGTAGACGACCTTCACGCTGTTGTCGCCGCTGCCGTCGTACCACTTCAGCTCGACCGTCACGCCGTAGCAGTCGACCGTGACCGTGGGGGTGTGTGCTGTCGCGGCGCTCACGCCGACGAAGACGCCCGCCGCGACGAGGAGGAGCGCGAGTAGGCCGGCCACCGCGGCGTACCAGCGTGGACGGCGCAACCCGGTCTCGGAGTCGAAGGAGAACAGGGACGAGCGCGCACGCAGGGAGACGGAGGACATCGGGGGTCTCACGTTCGGGTCAAGCCGACGCTGTCGACGTCACGAGCTGCGGGTCTCGTTCAGACGACGCTGGGGGGACGCGTCGGGATTTCGGGGGCACCCAAACGGGGGACGTTCGGGAGTAGTCCTCAGTATGGTGGACAGATTTGCGCTACCGCAAGTAGCCTCAAGGCGACTGCAACACCCGTTGGTTCGAGCGCTGGGAGCCATCCCGACGGGTCCCGCTGCTGCTGTCGCAGGATCACGTACCACCGCGTCGCCGACTTCACCACGCCGGTGAGGCGCATCAGCAGGAGACCAGTGCCGCATCCCGTTTTTGAGGACGTGCGACGACGTGTCGACACCGCGCTCGCGGCTGGCGACGCCGCCGCCGCAGTGGCAGCCGTGCGCCCCGTCGCCCGCGCCATCGCGGCGGAACGAGGGGCCGAGTTCCG
>CAZCEE010000298.1:0-3460 GCA_964497165.1 uncultured Schumannella sp.
CGATCCGCGACGGCCGCAAGCACCCGCGAGGGCAGGCCTCCGGCGACAGCCGCGAGCTCAGAGCGGGTCGCAGCGGGGGGTGCGGCGTAGCCGTGGTCGAGCACCGAGTCGGCGAACTCGTCCCAGCCTCCGCTGATGCGCTGCACGGTGTCGGGCGCGGTGCGCCGCAGCCGGCGACGGCGGGACTTCGCGGCGACGATGAACAGGAACGGCGCGAGGAGCACCCCGATGATCAGGAGCCCGATGCCGAGGACTCGGGCCGCGGCAAGCAGCGCAGCGAGCAGCGGGTCGAGTTGGTCGACATCGTCCTGGGCGCTGTCGGGAGCCGTCTGGTCGGCCTGAGGATCCGGCCGATCCGGGGGTGGTGGCACGATCGACGGCGGCCGCGCCACCTGGTTCTCTTCCTCGGGCTCCTCCTCCGGGATCGGTCGATCCTCGGGGACGGGGTCGATGGCGACCCATCCGTACTGCGCGGTATCGATCTCGATCCAGGCGGTGACATCTTCGCCGCGCACGACGCCGTCCTGCGGCACGAAACCGAACACCACCCGGGCGGGGAATCCGAGCTGGCGCGCCATGAGTGCCGCGGCGACCGCGTACTGCTCGGCGTCCCCGATCATGCGGGACTCGGTGACCAGTTCGGCGATCCGGTCGGCACCGTGACCGGATCGGCTCGGGGGGTCTTCCTCGTCGAGGCCGTGGCTGATGTAGCCGTCGGTCTGCAGCGCGTCGAGCATCGCGACGAGGCGCTCACCCGGCGAGGTGAGCGTGCGCACGCGCTCCTCGAGGTACAGCGCGAGCTCCTCGGGGATCTCACCGAGCCGCGGCACGTCGGCGTCGCCCGGGGAGAGTTCGTCGAACTCGGCGGCGGCGGGCTGGTCGGGCAGCACGGCTTCAATGCGGTAGCCGTCGCCCGCGTCGAGCCCGCCGAGTACCGCAGTGGTCCCCGTGGCCGCGTTGTAGTAGAACGCGTCGGTGAGGCTCGCGGCGCGGGGGCCGGTGAACGCGACCGACTCGAACGCCCCGGCGCTCGGCACCCACACTCCGCGGTAGTCGGCCACCTCGACGACGAGCGACACCTGCTCGCCCGTGACATCGCGCTGGTCGACGGACTGCGGGATGCGCACGAAGGTACCGGAGGCGCTGCTGACGGAGGCGCTGCCGACGGCGTAGACCACGCCGTCGTAGCTGTCGAGGGTCGCGACCCGCAACCGCGACCCCTCGGGCAGGCCCGAGATCCTCAACATCACCCCGTCGACCCGGTCGTCGCGCAGGTAGCGCCGGAAGCCCGCGAGCGGACTCGGGTAGTCGCGGGGGTCGAAGGGCTGCTCGACGGCCGTGCGCAGCACGTCGCGCTCCCCGGTCACCGGTGCCAGGGTGGTGGCGCCGATCGACGCCGCCGAGGCGACCGCCAGGATGAGACCGCCGGCGATTACCGTGCGGATGCCGAGTGCAGTGCCGCCGGCCGTCTCGAGCGGGCGGCCATCGGCATCCGGTGTCGCCCGCGCCAGGGTGCGGATCGCCGCGCGGCGTCGCCGCCAACGGTGCCAGACGAGGAAGACCAGCGAACTCCCGAGCATCCCCAGTGCCAGCGGCACCGGCCAGGGCACCTCATCGGGGCCGAAGGCGATCGCGACGAGGAACGCGACGATCGGCGGAATCACCGCCAGTTCGGGGTACCGGGCGCGAGCGGCGATCGTGACCGACACCAGGGTCGCCACAAAGAGCAGGAGGAAGGCAGGGACGAGCAGAGCCTGGTAGTCGCCGACCGGCAGCGTGATCGTGAGCAGTTGCTTCCAGCCGTACGAGACGCCCGAGAGCAGGTCGAGGATGCCCCCCCAGCTCGGCAGGACCCCGCCGATCGCGCGACCCGGTACGGCGAGCGGCACCCCGAGAATGACGAACACGCCAGCCGCGACCAGGAGCACCACGAACGAGGGCCAGCGGAATCTGGCCCCGAGGAGTGCCACGACGGTGCCGGCGATCAGCGCGCCGCCGACCACCGCGAGATACCAGAGGTCACGGTAGACCGGCCAGAAGGCCGCAGCGGCGACCCCGATCACGATCCAGAGGAGCGCGACGTCGACGGCGATCGACGCGGCGCTACGGGCGGGTCTCATGCGACCGCCGCCGACCGGGCGAGGGCGATGCGCAGATCTTCCAGATAGCCGATCGTCAACACACTGAGCCCCGCGACCCGGCGGAATCCCGGAACCGCGTCCGGGTCGCAGACGATCGCGACGACGGCGACATCGACCGGGAACGAGTTCGAGGCCGCACGCAGCTCCCCGGGCGTCACGAGCGAACCGCAGACCAGGAAGGCGACCGAGATGCCGACGTTGTCGTCGGCAGCGATCCGGCCGACGTCGCGGATCCCCAGGGCTGCCGACGCCGCCTCGACGACCGCGAGATCGTCGAGAAGTCGGGTCGGCACATGCGTCGCGAGCGACCGGACGGCGTAGGTCTTGCGCTTCGCGAACTCGGGGGTGACCGTGCTCACCACGACCGACACGGTGCGACCGTCGCGGATGGCACGGACGCCGAGCGATCCGGCGACGCTCACCGCGAGCTCGAACTCCTCCTCGGTCGCGTAGTCCGAGGTCGCGAGTGAGAGGGCGACGACGAGGTGGCTGCGCCGGGTCTGCTCGAACTGGCGCACCATGTACGTGCCGGTTTTCGCCGTCGACTTCCAGTGGATGTACCGGCGCTCGTCGCCGACCTGATACTCGCGCAACGCGTGGAAGGCGACATCGCTCGAGGTGAGGTCACGGGTCGGGCTGCCCTCGAGGTCGCGGATGAGACCGGTGCTCGTCGACGGCACGCCGACCGTACGGGGATGCACGACGAGATCCTCGGTCTCGGTCCAGATCAACTCGCGCCGCACCAGCCCGATCGGGTCGGCGCGTACGGTGCGAACGGGTCCGACCGGGATGACGCCCCGCCGCAGCGTGGGGATCGCGAACGCGTTGGTGAACGACGCCCCCGGTTTGAGGCTCGGAATCGCGAGTTCGGCGAGCCCGACGCCGACCGGGATCTCGACGGTCACTCCGAGCACCCGCCGCCTCGTCGGGTTGTGCACGGTCACCCCGCCGCGAGCCGGATCGCCGACCACAACCCGCCGGTGCGGCAGCTCGAGGCTCACTTCGAACGGCGACCGACCGATGAGGTAGATGACGGCGATGACCGCGAGCACCGCGACCGCCCACCCGACGACGACGAGTTCGACCCAGCCGAGCGCGTACCCGAATGCGAAGGCAGCGGGGATGAGGGCGAGCACGACCCAACCGAGCGGGGTGACGACGGCGGCGACCCGCCCCGCGACCTGGCCGATCGTCGAACCCGCGAGGGCGAAGAATCGCACGACGGCGACGACGAGGTCGGCAAGCGCACCGGTGCGCGCCCCGACGATGCGGGTGCGCGTGTTCGTCAGCCCGGCGGCGCCGGCCGGGCTGTGCGGCTC
>CAZCEE010000299.1:0-3451 GCA_964497165.1 uncultured Schumannella sp.
CTCGGCGTTCGAGCCGATCGTCGGCGACGACGCCGAGATCCTCGGCAAGATCGTCGCGGTGCTGCGCTCGGTCTAGGGGGTCTCGACACGCGGCCTTTGGCCGCTACTCGACCACCGAGGTGGGCGGCCTGCGGCGGCTACTCGACCACCGAGATGGGTACGGCGTGGCGCGCGAGCCAGTTGCGCACGAGCGTCATGAAGCCCGCGTGGTCGTCGCGGAAGACGGTGTGGCCCGATCCGGCGATCGTCGTCACCGTCATCCCGCTGCGCCGCAGGCCGTCGGCGACCGCGCGTGAGATGAGCAGACTCTTCTCCGCGAGGATGACGAGCGACGGCGCGACGAGGTTCAGCGGCGGAACCAGCGGGCGGGTGTTCACGAAACCGAGGATCGTGCGCTTGTCCCACACCCGCAGGGTCGCAAGTTCGAGTTCGACGTCGTCAGCACTCCACCGCGGATTGAGCCGACGCAGCACCCACGCACTCGGACGCGGCGCAAGGGTGAACATCATCTTGACGGCGACGCCGCGTATCCCGCGCGGGAAACCGAACGCGGGGTCGACGTAGATCGCGATGCGCGGCGCGAACCGTTCGGCGACGAGACTCGCGACGAGAGCGCCGAGCGAGTGCCCCATGAGCAGGTCGGGCGACCCGTCGAGTTCCGCCTCGAGGGTCTCGGCGACGTCGGCAGCCCACTGGCGCGGTGAGTAGCTCCGGGAGCGTGGACTCACGCCGTGCCCGGCCAGGTCGACAGCGATGACCCCGTAGCCGTCATCGTGAAGGTCGGCGGCGACGCGGTGCCACGCGCGGTGGTCCGACATCATCCCGTGGATGAGCACGGCCGTGCGAGGTCCGGATCCGGACCGGTGCACGGCGAGTCGCATTCCGTGACGGTAGCCGCATCGGCTGGATGGTTGCCCAGTCGAGTCGGTGAGTATGCGCAGCGCCGGTCAGCTTTCGAGCGCCGCGCGGATCATCCGAGCGATGCGATCGGTCGCGACAAGTTTGATGCGCGTGCCGTCCTCCTCGTAGTCGGTCTCGAGCACGCGCGCCTTCTGGTGCGCGAGCGAGACGACTTCGCCGCGGTCGTACGGTACGAGCAGGTCGAGTTCGACATCCCACTGCGGGAGTGTCTCGGCGATGCGCTCGCGCAACTCGTCGATCCCCTCCCCGGTGCGGGCGCTCACGAAAATCGCATCGGGCTCGAGGCCACGCAGCAGCAACCGGCGGTCGTCATCCAGAAGGTCGGCCTTGTTGAACGCCACGATCTCGGGCAGGTCGCGGGCGCCGACATCGCCGATCACGTCGCGCACCGTCGCGAGCTGCGCGCCCGGGTCGGGATGCGCGCCATCGACGACGTGCACGATGACGTCGGACGCGCCGACCTCTTCGAGCGTCGAACGGAACGCTTCCACCAGTTGCGTCGGCAGGCTGCGCACGAACCCGACGGTGTCGGCGAGCGTGAACTCCCGGCCGTCGGGGGTGAGGCTTCGGCGCACCGTCGGGTCGAGGGTCGCGAACAACTGGTTCTGCACCAACACGCCCGCCTGCGTCAGCCGGTTGAGCAGGCTCGACTTGCCGGCGTTCGTGTAGCCCGCGATCGCGACGCTCGGCACCTCGAAGCGGTCGCGGTTGGCCCGCTTCGCCTCGCGCGCCGGCGCGAATCCTTTGATCTGCCGGCGCAGCTTCGACATCCGATCGTGGATGCGGCGACGGTCGAGTTCGATCTTCGTCTCACCCGGACCACGGCTGCCCATCCCGGCGCCGCCGGAGCCCACCTGACCACCGGCCTGACGGGACATCGACTCACCCCAACCGCGCAAGCGTGGCAGCAGATACTCGAGCTGGGCGAGCTCGACCTGCGCCTTGCCCTCGCGGCTCTTCGCGTGCTGGCTGAAGATGTCGAGGATGACGGCGGTGCGGTCGATGACCTTGACCTTCACCTTGTCTTCGAGCGCGCGTCGCTGGCTGGGGGCGAGTTCGGTGTCGGCGATGACGGTGTCGGCGCCGAGCCCGGCAACGACGTCGGCGAGCTCCTGCACCTTGCCGCGGCCGAAGTAGGTCGACGGGTCGGGATGCTGACGTCGCTGCAGCAACCCGTCGAGTACGACGGCACCTGCGGTTTCGGCGAGGGCCGCGAGTTCGCGCAGCGAGTTCTCGGCATCTTCGGCATCCCGGGAGTACACGCCGATGAGCACGACGTTCTCGATGCGGAGCTGCCGGTACTCGACCTCGGTGACGTCGTCGAGCTCGGTACTCAGCCCGGGCACGCGCCGAAGTGCCGCGCGCTCCTCGCGGTCGAGCTGCTCGCCATCGAGGTCGGCGGTACTCGTCTCGTCGTCGTGCAAGGCCTCGGCACGACGGGCGCCGAATCGACTCACGGTGGCCGCCCGCGAGGTCTCGGTCGCGAGCACGCGATCGATGGCGCGGTCCGGCTCAGTTGCCTGTGAATCGGTCATTGTCGTCTCACCCTAGTTCTGTGTTCTCTTCGTATTCGGTAGGTTCTTGACCATGCCCGCCCCCGAGCACTACTTCTCGGCGAACCCTGGCGGCGAACTCGTGCCCCGCACAATCCAGGTGCGGCTCGCCGGTCGCGACCTCGAGGTGACGACCGCGAACGGCGTCTTCAGCCCGGAGCGCGTGGATGCCGGCACCTCGGTGCTGCTGTCCCACGTTCCGGCGCCGTTACCGGGCGGCAATCTGCTCGATCTCGGCTGCGGCTGGGGTCCGATCGCGATCTCACTCGCTCTCGAATCCCCGCGGGCCACAGTGTGGGCGGTCGACATTAACGAGCGTTCGCTCGAACTGGTGCGACGCAACGCCGCGCAGCTCGGGCTGACGAACATCAACGCCGTCACCCCCGACGAGGTTCCGGCTGATGCGTTGTTCACCACGATCTGGTCGAACCCGCCGATTCGGGTGGGGAAGAACGAACTGCACGCCATGCTGCTGCACTGGCTGCCACGGCTCGAGCCCGGCTCGGACGGCTGGCTGGTCGTTCAACGCAACCTGGGGTCCGACTCGCTGCAGCGCTGGCTGCAGGCGGAGCTGCCGAGAGAGTTCGCGGTCCTGCGCGCGGCTACCAACAAGGGCTACCGAGTGCTGCGCTGCCGACGTCGTTCGGGCCACACAGGCGTCATAATGCTGCCCCAGCCGATCGACGTGATCCAGGCCTGACCGTGGTCTCTTAGCGGAGCTTCATAGTTCCCGAGAATACCAGCTCGGCCGGACCGCTCAGCAGCACGTGGTCGCCGTCCGCGCTCGACGTAACCCGTACTCCCACGGTGCCGCCGGGAACGTCGACGCTCCACATGTCGGGTGCGCCCTCCCCCGCCCAGTGCCGGGTCGCGAGCGCCGCCGCGGCAGCCCCGGTGCCGCAGGACAGCGTCTCGCCCGAGCCACGTTCGTGGACACGCATCCGGATGCGGCCGACGCCGTCCTGCACGAGCGGCTC
>CAZCEE010000300.1:0-3443 GCA_964497165.1 uncultured Schumannella sp.
GTCTACTGGCCCGGCCAGGACTGGTACAACGCGCTCCCCTTCATCTGGGAGAACGGCGGCGAGGTCGCGGTTCTCGACGGTGGCGAATGGGACGCGCAGTTCTCGAGCGCCGAGTCGCTCGCGGGCCTGACGCAGGTCGCTGAGGTGATGGCCTCCTCCACCGCCCCGAAGGACGGCGACGAGACGGATGTCTGGGTGCCGTTCCGCGAGGCGCAGGGCGCGACCCTGTCGGCTCCGAGCTGGGCGTACTGGTCGATCATCGCCGACGCCGACCAGGCGCCGACGGCGCTCACCGACACGCTCGGCTACTACGCCCTCCCGGGTAAGGATGGCGGCGCGGCCCAGGTGTTCGCCGGTGGCTCGAACATCGCGATCTCGGCGAAATCGGCTCACCCCGAGCTGGCCGAGAGCGCGTTGAAGATCATCTTCAGCGACGAGTACCAGGGCATCCTCGCGGCGAACGGCCTCGTGCCGGCGAAGCAGGCGCTCGGCGGCGACGTCGCGGCGGCCACCCCGGAGCTCGCGGCGATCATCGCGGATGCGGCGGCGAACGCGAAGCTCACCCCGGCGAGCCCGAAGTGGGCGGATGTCGAGGCGGCTCGACTGCTGCAGGACTTCTTCGTGAAGATCGCCACCGGCGGTGACATCGAGGAACTCGCGACGCAGCTGGATCTCGACATCGAGGACATCCTGAACGGCTAGTCCGTTCGCAGAAGGGTACGGCTGCGCGGCGCGATTCGACCGCGCCGCGCAGCCGGCGCCCGTCGCCCTAGGAAGGTCCGGGGCACGCTGGAAACCTATCTCGAAAGGCACGCCATGAGTACGTCCGCACCCGTGCGGCGCAGGCGCGACCTCACCCCGCTCTACCTGCTGATCCCGGCGGGGGTGGTGTTGCTCGCACTGACCGCCTGGCCGCTCATCCAGCTGGTCGTCACCTCGTTCCTCGAGTTCGGGCGCGCGCAGATCTTCGGCGCCCCGCCGACCTTCGTCGGGCTCGACAACTACGCTGACGTGCTCACCGACACCGAGTTCTGGCAGGTGCTCGGCCGCAGCGTCGCCTTCTGCCTCGTCAACGTGCTGCTGACCATGTTGCTCGGCATCGCGATCGGCGTGCTGATGACGAAGCTCGGAACGGGCTTCAAGCTGCTCGTCTCGGTCGGTCTGCTGCTCGCCTGGGCGATGCCGCCCGTCACCGCGAGCGTCGTCTGGGGCTGGATCTTCGACACCGACCGCGGCGTCGTCAACTACCTGATCACCCAGATCACCGGAGTCGACTTCCAGGGGCACTCCTGGCTCATCAACCCGCTCTCCTTCTTCTTCGTCGCAACGATCATCGTGACCTGGCAGGCCATTCCTTTCGTCGCGTTCACGGTCTTCGCCGGGCTCACCCAGGTGCCGATCGAGGTGCTCGAAGCCGCCGAGATCGATGGAGCCACCGGCTGGCAGCGTTTCCGGATGATCGTGCTGCCTTACCTCCGCGGCGTACTCGTCATCCTGCTCATCCTCCAGATCATCTGGGACATGCGGGTGTTCTCGCAGATCTACGCGCTGCAGACCGTCGGCGGGATCGCCGCCGAGACCAACACGATCGGCGTCTACATCTTCAAGGTCTCCATCGGAGCCGGTGATCTCGGGGCCGGGGGCGCCATCTCGGTGCTGCTGGTCATCCTCATGCTCGCCCTCTCCGGCTACTACATCCGATCGCTGCTGCGGCAGGAGGAGTCATGACGCGCGAACTCGCTCCGACGCAGCCCCGCTCGCGAACCGTGCGGGTCGTGCTCAATGTCATCGCGGTCGTCGTGTTCGTCGCGTCGGCCTTCCCGGTGTACTGGATGGTCAACTCGGCGTTCCTGCCCAACAACGCGATCCGCGAGCAGACCCCGCACTTCTTTCCCGACCAGTTCACGCTCGACAATTTCGTGCGGGTCGTCACAGAGCCGTCGGGCACGATCGAGTTCCTGCCGGCGCTCGCGACGTCGCTCATCGTGACGTTCGGAACTGTCGTGCTCGCCGCGGTGTTCGCCTTCTTCGCCGCGCTCGCCCTCTCCCGTTTTCGGTTCCGCTCGAAGAAGACGCTCATCGTCGCGCTGCTGGTGGCGCAGATGATTCCCGCCGAGGCGATGATCGTCTCGATCTTCCGCGTCCTCGACGGCTGGCAGCTGCTCAACTCGATCGTCGGCCTCACCCTCGTCTACCTCGCGGTTGTGCTGCCGTTTACGATCTGGACGCTGCGCGGGTTCGTCGCCGGCATCCCGGTCGAACTCGAGGAGGCCGCGATGGTCGACGGCTGCTCGCGCTTCGGAGCCTTCTTCCGGGTGACCCTGCCGTTGCTCTGGCCGGGGCTCACCGCGACCGGAGTGTTCGCGTTCATCCAGGCCTGGAACGAGTTCCTGTTCGCCCTCGTCATCATGCAGAAGCCGGAGGTGCGCACGCTGCCGGTCTGGCTGCGGGCGTTCGTGCAGGCGACTCAGGCGACCGACTGGGCGGCGATCATGGCTGGGTCGACGCTCATCGCCGTGCCGGTGATCGTGTTCTTCCTGCTCGTGCAGGGTCGCATGGTGGGCGGCATGGCCGCCGGGGCGGTGAAGGGATGACGACATCTGTGGATGCCGTGCTCCTGCCCGGGTTCGTCGGCACGACGCTGCCCGCCTGGGTCGCCGACCGTTTGCATGACGGTCTTGCCGGCGTGTGTCTCTACGGCGAGAACGTCGTCTCTGCGGCCCAGCTCGCGGCCCTCGTCGCCGAGGTGCGCGCCGCGAAGCCCGATGCGATCATCGCGATCGACGAGGAGGGCGGGGACGTGACGCGTGTGCACTACGTCGACGGTTCGCCCTACCCCGGCGCCGCCTTGCTCGGACGTCTCGACGACCTCGCGCTGACGGCATCCGTCGGCGCGGCGGTCGCCGGTGAATTGCGTGGTATCGGGATCGACCTCAACCTCGCCCCGGTCGCCGACGTCAACTCCGACCCGCGCAACCCGGTCATCGGGGTGCGGTCGTTCGGGGCGGACCCGGAGCTCGCCGCGCGGCACGTCGCCGCCTTCACCCGCGCCCACGAAGCCGCCGGTGTCGCGACGAGCGTCAAACACTTCCCCGGCCACGGCGACACTTCGGCCGACTCGCACCTGGCGCTGCCGGTCGTCGACGTGCCCCTCGAGGTGCTGCGCGCTCGCGACCTGCCGCCGTTCCGCGCCGCGATCGAGGCGGGAGCCCGCACCGTCATGACGTCGCACATCCTGCTTCCCCAGATCGACCCGTCGGGGCCGGCGACCTTCTCGTCCCGGATCCTCGGCGACCTGTTGCGCGGCGAACTCGGATTCGACGGGGTGATCGTGTCGGACGCCCTCGACATGGCGGGCGCCGCCGAGTTCCCGAACGACGCGGGAGAGATCGGCATCCCGGCCGCCGCCGCGAGGGCGGTCGCCGCCGGTTGCGACCTGCTGT
>CAZCEE010000301.1:0-3435 GCA_964497165.1 uncultured Schumannella sp.
AGGAGGTGCTCTTCCCGACCGCGTGCCCGCTCGGGCGTGCGATCCCGAATCGGGTCACCTCGACTCCCGAGTGGTCGATCGTCGACTACCCCGAGCTGACCGTCGTCCCGGGGGTCGAGTTCGGCACCTGGCTCGTGCCGCCCGCCGACGCGATAGCCCACCTCACGGTCGACGTGCAGTCACTCTTCGACGGCAGCGTCTCGACCCTCGACGAAGACATCCCGTTCACCGCGAGTTATCTCATCACGATCGAGGCCGACGACACGACCCTCCGGATCGAACTGCAGCCCTAGTCGCGCTTCGACCGTGCGGCCAACATCTCGTTGTAGGCGGTGAGCTCGGCATCCCCGTCGCGGTCGGCCTTGCGGTCGCCCCGCTTCGCGTCGCGCGCGTCGCTGCGGTTCCAGAGGATCGCGACCAGCACGGCGAGCACCACGGTCGGGATCTCGCCGACACTCCAGGCGATGCCGCCGGCCGCCTGTTGATCCGCCAGCGGTGGGAGACCCCAGGTGCGACCCATCGCGCCGTACCAGTCGGCGAGCAGCAGCCCGTGGCTTTCGACGAGCGAGAGGCCGAAGAAGGCGTGCAACGCCATTGTCGCCAACAGCAGGATCAGCCGCAGCGGGTACGGCGCACGCCCGGCGACCGGGTCGATGCCGACGATCGCCTGAGCGAACAGATACCCGGTGAGCAGGAAGTGGATGATCATCCAGGTGTGGCCGACGTGTTCCTCCGTCGCCCAGCGGAAGATCGGCGTGTAGTAGAAGACCCAGAGGAATGCGGCGAACAGTCCGCCGGCGACGAGCGGATGCGTGATCACCGCCGCGTATCGCGAGTGCACGAGCAGCAGGATCCATTCGCGCGGCCCGCGGCTGTCGTCATCCCGTTTCCTGATCGCTCGCAGCGCGAGGGTGAGCGGCGCGCTCAGCACGAGCAGCACCGGAATCGCCATGCCGAGCAGCATGTGCCCGAGCATGTGGGCGCTGAACAGGTACTGCTCGTAGACGTTGAGGGCGCCGTTCGTCACCCAGAACAACGCGAGCATTCCGGTGACCCACAGCACCGTGCGATGGATCGGCCAGCGGTCGCCGCGGCGGTGCAGACGCCACACCCCGACGATGTAGAAGAGGATGCCGAACCCCACCACGAGCAGCCAGAGCAGGTCGAAATCCCATGCGCTGAGCCAGCGATCGGGCGTGAACTCGGGCGGCAGGGGTTTGCCGGTGAGGATCTCGGCCGGGGTCAATTCGGTCTGCTCGGGGGTGACGGCCGGCACCGGCTTCGCCGTGCGGGCGAGGGCCGCGGCGACACCCGACGCGATGCCCATCACCGCGAGTTCCGACGCGACGAGCAGCCAGAACCAGCGCGGCGCGGCACTCGCAGCGACCTTCTTCACGAGAATGCGGCGCTGCAGCGCACCGAGCACCCCGAGGGCGCCGAGGGCCGCGACCTTCGCGATCACGAGCACGCCGTACGGGGAAAGCAGGCTCGGCAGGTCGCCGACGCGGATGCTCGCGCTCACGTAGCCCGACGCCGCGACCACGACGAAACAGATGAGCGCGACCGTCGAGTAGCGCGGCAGCACGGCGGCGATGCGGCCGGGCGGGAGCTTCGAGCGGAGCAGCACGAGGGTGATCAGCCCGCCGACCCACAGTGCGGCGAAGACGGTGTGCAGCCAAATCGCCGACACCGCGGCGTCGTGGCTGTCGGCACCCGCGGCATGACCGCCGTCTTCGGCGAGCGGAATGAGGGCCAGCACCGCCACGATCGTCACGATCGCCAGCAGGGTGCGGTTGCGCACCGCGAAACAGACGACCGTGAGCAGCGCGCCGACGATCACGAAGATGAGCCACGCCCGGCCGATCGGCACCTCGGTGAGGAAGGTCGCGAGGTCCTGCCCGTAGGCCTCGTCGAAGCTGAGACTGGACTGGTAGATGCTCGAGAACGTCAGAAACGACGTGATCGCGCCGCCGACCGCCCACACCCCGGCGCCCGCGGCAGCGATGTCGAGGGCTCGGCCAAACTCCTGCTCGGCCGAACTCAGCGCGAAGAGGGCCATCAGCAGCGCCCCGAGTGTCGTCGCGACCCCGAGATTCGCGATCAGCTTCGCGATCGGAAGTCCCCAGAGCACGATCGGGTCGCCCCCGGCGATGCCGCCACTCGCACCGCCACCGACGCTGAGAGCGACGAGAAGTGCCGCGAAGGCTGCGATCAGCAGGGCTGCGGGCCCGGCGATCCGGGTGAGGCGAGGCACCCGACGAGCCTACGACTCGTGTTGGTCCGCTTCCTGCGTATTGGTCCGCGCGAAACACGACGGACCAATTCGAAAATGGCGGACCAAGGCGAGGGGCCGACCGGGCCAGCAACGGTTCGGGTCCGGGAATGACGAAGGGCGCCGACTACACAGTCGGCGCCCTTCGGGTGAGGCTTCGTTACTTGACGGAGGCCTTGAGCTTGCTGCCGGCGGAGATCTTGACGCCGATGCTTGCGGCGATGTGGATCGACTCGCCGGTCGCGGGGTTGCGGCCCATACGCGCAGCGCGCTGGGTCGGCTCGACGCTCAGCCATCCGGGGATGCTGACCTTCTTGCCGTCCTTGAGAGACGACGCCAGCACGGCGAACAGAGAGTCGACGACGGTTGCGACCGCGGCCTGACCCTGGCCCGAGTCCGCGGCGATAGCGGCGACGAGGTCCGCCTTGTTGATCGAATCAGCCATTGTGTCCTCCTCGGACCTTGTGTGTTTCTGGTCGGGCCGGAGAGAACTCCCCCGGAACCGCCTTGAAACTAACAGCAAACTTCAGTATTTCCGGGGATATCGGCGCCCGTGGCGCACATCCGCAGGAAACGCGAAGAACCCCGATCCTGGGGAGGACCGGGGTTCTTGGGTCTCGACACGCGCCCAGCGGGCGCTACTCGACCAACGAGGTTGTCGTTACCAGCTGGACTTGGTGATTCCCGGCAGTTCGCCGCGGTGCGCCATGTCGCGGAAACGCACACGGGAGACGCCGTAACGGCTGAGGACACCACGCGGGCGGCCGTCGATCGAATCGCGGTTGCGGTAGCGCACCGGCGACGCGTCGCGCGGCAGCTTCTGCAGGCCGAGGCGGGCGGCCTCGCGGCTCTCCTCGGTTCCGTTCGGGTCGACGAGCGCCTTCTTCAGCTCGAGCCGCTTCGCGGCCCATCGCTCGACGATGACGGCGCGCTGGTCGTTCTTGGCGATCTTGCTCTTCTTGGCCATGTGGTTAGCGCTCCTCGCGGAATTCGACGTGCTTGCGCACTACCGGGTCGTACTTCTTCAGCACGAGACGGTCGGGGTTGTTGCGACGGTTCTTGCGCGTCACGTAGGTGTACCCGGTGCCGGCAGTCGAACGAAGCTTGATGATGGGACGGACGTCCTGTGCCTTGGCCATCAGATCTTCTCCCCGCGGGCGAGG
>CAZCEE010000302.1:0-3435 GCA_964497165.1 uncultured Schumannella sp.
CACGTCCCACACCTGGTTGGCGTCGATCATCAGGGCCGCGTCGGGGCCGATGACCTCACGCGCGATGGAGAGCCGACGGATGTCGTCGTCGAGGTTCGCGCCGACCTTGAGCTTGACGTGCCGGTAGCCGGCGTCGACCGCTTCCTGGCACAGGCGCCGCAGCTTCTCGTCGGAGTAGCCAAGCCAGCCGGCGCTCGTCGTGTAGCAGGGGTAGCCGCTGTCGGTGAGCTCGGCGATCCGCTGCGCCCGGGTCGGGGCGAGCTCGGCGAGGATCGCGATGGCTTCGTCACGGGTGAGGGCGTCGGAGAGGTAGCGCAGGTCGGCGGCATCCACCAACTGCTCGGGCGTCATGTCGGCGAGCAGGCGCCAGAGCGGCACCCCGGCGGCGCGGGCGGCCAGATCCCACACCGCGTTCATCACCGCGGCGAGCGCGAGATGGATGACGCCCTTGTCGGGTCCGAGCCAGCGCAACTGCGAGTCGCTCTGCAGGTCGCGATAGGTGGCTCCGAGGTCGCCGATCACTTCGGCAACGTCGCGGCCGATCAGGGGGAGCGCGCGCTGCCGCGCCGCCTCAACGCAGAGGTCGTTGCCGCGGCCGATGGTGAAGGTGAACCCGAAACCCGCGAGGTCGGGGTTGTCGGTGACGATGTGCACGTAGGCGGCCGAGTAGTCGCCGTCCTTGTTCATCGCATCCGACCCATCCATGCTCAGCGAGGTGGGGAACCGGATGTCGGTGACGGAGACCGACGTGATCGTGGTCATGGGGGGAGCGCTCCTGTTCTGCCACGCCGCCGACGTTTTCCAGCATGCGCCCGGAGCTGGAACTGAAGCGTGTAGAGCAAACATTAGATGTTTCGGCCTCTGAACGTCAATTCAGCCGCCAAATCAGCGTAGGATTGCCCGAAACATCTAGTGTTTGGCCGAAGGAGCCCCCGTGCTGACAGCCCGATACCTCGGCGATCGCACCGTCGACACCGCCGAAGCGCAGGCCGACCCACCTCCCACCGGACAGGTTCAGGTGCGAGTCGCCTACAACGGTCTCTGCGGCACCGACCTGCACATCCTGCACGGCGCGATGGATGGCCGGGTCACCCGTCCGCTGATCTTCGGCCATGAGGCGAGCGGCGAGGTGGCCGCCGTCGGCGAAGGGGTGACCGGTTGGGCGGTCGGCGACCCCGTCGTCGTCATGCCCCTCGACTGGGACGGCACCTGCCCGGCCTGCCTGGCCGGCCACCAGCACATCTGCCAGAACCTGACCTTCATCGGCATCGACTCCCCCGGCGCTCTGCAAGAGCTGTGGAACGTACCGGCGCGCACCCTCGTGCGGCTGCCCGCCGACCTGCGGCTCGATCACGCCGCTCTCGTGGAGCCGGTCGCGGTCGCCGTGCACGACGTGCGGCGCTCCGAACTGAAGCCCGGCGACAAGGCGGTGGTGATCGGCGGCGGCCCCATCGGGGTGCTCATTGCGACGGTCGCCCGGGATGCCGGTGCCGACGTCGTCGTCATCGAACTCGACCCCGCGCGCCGGGGTCAGATCGGCGACCTGGGATTCGCGACCCTCGACCCCACCGCCGTCGACCAGGTCGCCTGGGTCGAGGAGTGGACGGCGGGAGCCGGCGCCGACGTGGTGTTCGAGGTCTCGGGGGCCGCCGCCGCGGTGCTCGGCGCCACCGGCCTCGCCAAGGTGCGTGGCACGATCGTGGTCGTGGCCATCCATCCCACCCCGCGTCCGATCGACCTGCAACGCATGTTCTGGCGTGAGCTGCGGCTGCTGGGTGCCCGGGTCTACGAGGCGACCGACTTCGAGGCGGCGGTCGATCTGCTGGCGCGGGGCGTCATCCCGGCCGACCTGCTCATCACGAAGATCGTGCCGCTGAGCGCAACCGGCGCGGCCTTCGCCGACCTCGAAGCGGGTCGGGCGATGAAGATCCTCGTCGACGTGCGGAACCACTCGTGAGCGCCTTCGACCTGCACGGATCGACCGCCCTCGTCACCGGGAGCCGACGCGGCATCGGGTTCGCGATGGCCGAAGCGCTCGCCGCGGCCGGGGCCGACATCATCGGCGTCAGCGCCCAGCAGGAGGCGTCGGGCAGCGCGATCGAAGTGGCCGTGCGAGCTCACGGGCGCGAGTTCGAAGCCCTCTCGTGCGACTTCTCCGATCGCGACGCCACTCTCGCCCTTACCCAAGCCCTCGAAGGGCGGCAGATCGACATCCTCGTGAACAACGCCGGAGCGATCGAACGCGCACCCGCAGCCGAGCATCCCCTCGAGTGGTGGGATCGGGTGTTGCAGATCGACCTGTCGAGTCCGTTCGTGCTCACGCAAGCCGTGGGGCGCGGCATGCTCGAGCGCGGCCGCGGCAAGGTGATCTTCACGGCGTCGCTGCTGAGCTTCCAGGGCGGCATCAACGTGCCCGGGTACGCCGCCGCCAAGTCGGGCATCGCGGGGCTCACCCGCGCGCTGTCGAACGAATGGGCGCCGCACGGGGTGACCGTGAACGCGATCGCCCCCGGCTACATCGCGACCGACAACACCCAGGCGTTGCGCGCCGACCCCGACCGTTCCGCCGCCATCCTCGCGCGCATCCCCGCAGGTCGCTGGGGGTCGGGTTCCGACCTGGCCGGGGCGACGGTCTTCCTCGCCTCCCCCGCCTCCGACTACGTTTCAGGGGTGATACTTCCCGTCGACGGCGGCTGGCTCGGGCGATGATCGCCCTGCCGCGCACGCTCGCCGGGCATCGGATCGTGCCGGTGTTGGTCATCGACGACGCCGGCTTCGCCGTGGATGCGGCCGCCGCGCTCGCAGCGGGCGGCATCCGCTGCGTCGAGATCACCCTGCGCACCCCGGCGGCCCTCGCCGCGATCACCGCGATCACCGACGCCGGAACTTCTCTCGTCGGCGTTGGTACCGTCGTGACCCCCGACGATCTGAAGCGGGCAGCGGATGCCGGGGCGCGGTTCGTCATCACCCCGGGCGTCGACCGCGGGGTCATCGACCTGGCACTCGAGCGCGGCCTCGACGTCCTTCCCGGGGCAGCGACGGCGACCGAGGTGCTCACGGTGCTGCGCAGCGGGTTGCGGGCTGTGAAGCTGTTCCCCGCCGACTTGCTCGGCGGGGTCGACCTGATCGCCGCGCTCGCCGGACCCTTCCCCGACGTTGCCTTCGTGCCGAGCGGCGGGGTGTCGCCCGCCAACCTCGAGGGCTATCTCGCCCACCCGAACGTGCCCGCGGTCAGCGGCAGTTGGATGGCCGGGCGGCAGCTTCTGGAATCTCGCGACGTCGCGACCATCGAGCGGTTGAGTCGCGAAGCCACGGCACTGGCGGGCACCGCGTGACCGGCGCCGTCGTCACCCTCGGCGAGACGATGGGGCTGTTGCGCGCGACATCCATCGGTTCGCTCGAGCACGTGTCGGACTTCCGCCTGCACATCGGCGG
>CAZCEE010000303.1:0-3433 GCA_964497165.1 uncultured Schumannella sp.
CTGGGACAAGGCGCAGATCGGCATCGCCAGCTCGTGGAACGAGATCACGCCGTGCAACCTGAGCCTCGACCGCCTCGCCCGTGCGGCGAAGGAGGGCGTGCACGCCGCCGGCGGGTATCCGCTGCAGTTCGGCACGGTTTCGGTCTCCGACGGCATCTCGATGGGGCACGAGGGGATGCACTTCTCGCTCGTGAGCCGCGAGGTCATCGCCGACTCCGTGGAGGTCGTCATGCAGGCCGAGCGCCTCGACGGTTCGGTGCTGCTCGCCGGGTGCGACAAGTCCATCCCCGGCATGCTGATGGCGGCGGCGCGGCTCGACCTGGCATCCGTCTTCCTCTACGCCGGCTCGATCGCCCCGGGCTGGGTCAAGTTGAGCGACGGCACCGAGAAAGACATCACAATCATCGACTCCTTCGAGGCCGTCGGCGGCGTGCTCGCCGGCACGATGAGCCGCGAGGATGCCCACCGCATCGAGTGCGCGTTCGCCCCCGGCATGGGCGCGTGCGGCGGCATGTACACCGCCAACACGATGGCGTCGGTCGCCGAAGCCCTCGGGATGAGCCTCCCGGGCAGCGCATCCCCCGCCGCCGCCGACGGGCGCCGCGACATGTATGCGCACCGCTCGGGCGAGGCCGTCGTCAACCTGCTGAACAAGGGCATCACCGCGCGGCAGATCCTCACCAAGGAGGCGTTCGAGAACGCCATCGCGGTGGGCATGGCGCTCGGCGGATCGACCAACATCGTGCTGCACCTGCTCGCGATCGCGCACGAAGCCGAAGTGGAGCTGACGCTCGACGACTTCAACCGGGTTGGCGCGAAGGTGCCGCACATCGGCGACCTCAAACCCTTCGGCAAGTACGTCATGAACGACGTCGACCGCCGCGGCGGGGTGCCCGTGTTGATGAAAGCGCTGCTGGATGCCGGCCTCCTGAACGGCGACGTCATGACGGTGACCGGCAAGACGATGCGCGAGAACCTTGAGGAGCTGAATCCTCCCGCCCTCGACGGCGAGGTGCTGAAGCCCCTCGACAAGCCGATCCACGCCACCGGCGGTCTGACGATCCTCAAGGGCTCGATGGCACCCGAGGGTGCTGTCGTGAAGACGGCGGGCTTCGACGCGGCCGTCTTCGAAGGCCCGGCGCGGGTATTCGAGCGCGAACGCGGTGCGATGGATGCCCTCGCCGCCGGCGAGATCAACCACGGTGACGTCGTCGTCATCCGCTACGAAGGCCCGAAGGGCGGCCCGGGGATGCGCGAGATGCTCGCCATCACCGCCGCCATCAAGGGTGCGGGGCTCGGAAAAGATGTCCTACTATTGACGGACGGCAGATTCTCAGGCGGCACAACCGGCCTGTGCATCGGCCACATCGCCCCGGAGGCAGTGGACGCAGGTCCGATTGCCTTCGTGCGTGATGGTGATCTGATACGGGTCGATATCGCAGCCCGGTCGATCGACCTACTTGTCGATCCGACCGAGTTGGAGAGCCGCCGTTCCGGCTGGGCTCCCTTGCCTCCGCGCTATACCCGTGGCGTTCTCGCGAAGTACTCAAAGCTCGTGCACTCGGCCGCCGAGGGTGCGGTTACCGGGTAGCTTCGGCGCTTCCAGACATCCATCGCTTCGTTAAGGAATCCCATGACTGCGGATGCTTCACCCGCCGCCCCTCCGCGCGACCCGAACCGCATGACCGGTTCGGGCGCCATCCTCGCCTCGCTCGAGAAGCTCGGCGTCACCGACGTCTTCGGCCTTCCCGGCGGCGCGATCATGCCGTTCTACGACGAGCTGATGGCCTCGACGACGATCCGCCACATCCTGGTGCGCCACGAGCAGGGCGCCGGCCACGCGGCCGAAGGCTACGCCGCCGCGTCCGGCAAGGTCGGCGTCGCGATCGCCACCTCCGGCCCCGGTGCGACCAACCTGGTGACGGCGATCGCCGACGCCTACATGGACTCGGTGCCGCTGCTGGCGATCACCGGCCAGGTGTTCTCGACCTCGATGGGAACGGATGCCTTCCAGGAGGTCGACATCGTGGGCATCACGATGCCGATCACGAAGCACTCGATCCTGGTGAAGAAGGCCGAAGATGTTCCCGCTGCGCTCGCGTCGGCGTACCACATCGCCTCGACCGGACGCCCGGGCCCCGTGCTCGTCGACATCACCAAGGATGCCCAGCAGGGACAGATGACGTTCCACTGGCCGCCGAAGCTCGACCTGCCGGGCTACCGTCCGGTGACGAAGGCGCACGGCAAGCAGATCACCGCCGCGGCCGAGCTGATGTTCGAGTCGCAGCGACCCGTGCTGTACGTGGGCGGAGGCGTCATCCGCGCCCAAGCCCACAAGGAGCTGCTGAAGCTCGCCGACCGCACCGGGCTGCCGGTGGTCACGACGCTCATGGCGCGCGGGGCGTTCCCCGACTCGCATCCGCACCACCTCGGCATGCCCGGCATGCACGGCACCGTACCCGCGGTGCTCGCCCTGCAGGAGAGCGACCTGATTGTCGCCCTCGGCGCCCGCTTCGACGACCGCGTCACCGGCAAGGTCGCCGACTTCGCCCCCGACGCGAAGATCGTGCACGTCGACATCGACCCGGCCGAGATCGGCAAGATCAAGCAGGCCGACGTTCCGATCGTCGGCGACCTCAAAGACGTGCTGCCCGAGCTTCTCGACGCCTACGAGTCGGTCGCCAAGAAGGCGAAGCCCGACACCGAGGACTGGTGGGTTCGGCTCAACCAGTTGAAGGCGAACTATCCGCTGGGCTACACCGACGATCCCGACGACGGGCTCCTGGCCCCGCAGACGGTGATCGAACGCATCGGGCAGCTCTCCGGCCCCGAGGCGATCTACGCCGCCGGCGTCGGCCAGCACCAGATGTGGGCGGCGCAGTTCATCAAGTACGAGCGCCCGAACTCCTGGCTCAACTCTGGTGGTGCTGGCACCATGGGGTACTCGGTGCCCGCCGCGATGGGCGCCAAGGTCGCGCAGCCCGACCGCCTGGTCTGGGCGATCGACGGCGACGGATGCTTCCAGATGACCAACCAGGAACTGGCGACCTGCACGATCAACGACATCCCGATCAAGGTCGCGGTCATCAACAACAGCTCGCTCGGCATGGTGCGGCAGTGGCAGTCGCTGTTCTACGACGGCCGGCACTCCTTCACCGACCTCGACACGGGGCACACCGGCGTCGACGAGCAGACCCGCATGATCCCCGACTTCGTGAAGCTCGCGGAGGCGTACGGGGCCCTCGGCATCCGGGTGACGAAGCCCGAAGAGATCGACCCGGCGATCAAGCTGGCCATCGAGACCAACGACCGGCCCGTCGTCATCGACTTCATCGTCAGCCGCGACGCGATGGTGTGGCCGATGGTGCCGCAGGGCGTCGGCAACTCGAGCGTGCAATACGCAAAAGACAACGCGCCAGAGTGGGAAGAGGAG
>CAZCEE010000304.1:0-3427 GCA_964497165.1 uncultured Schumannella sp.
GCTTGGCCCACTTCTCCCCGGGCGCGAACGTGCGCCACGCGCCCGCCATCTTCAGATGCGAATGGATGCTGAACTCGCCCACCCGGTGGAACAGATGCTTGCCGCGCGCGACGACCTCGAGCACCGTCTCGCCGGCCAGGTCGACGGTCGCGAACCTCGGCACGCGGAAGTCGGTCTTGTCGAGCACCAGCCCGGCGAGGGCCGCGTGCTGTGCATTCGCGGTCTTCCAGACGGTGTCGCCTTCGGGCATTCGGCCTCCCTCCCTGGTGAGGTTACGCGGGCCCTCAGCCCGTCACCTTGACGCCTACCTATGCGAGGCATAGTATTCCGAGGTATGACGACGCAAGCGCTCAAAGGGCACCTGGATTTGCTCGTGCTCGCCGTGCTGGCCAGGGGCCCGCGACACGGCTACGCCATCATCGAAGGGCTGCGCGAAGCCAGCGACGAGGTGTTCGATCTCGCCGAAGGAACCGTCTACCCGGTGCTGCACCGCCTCGAGCGGGACGGGGCGCTCGTGAGTGAGTGGACCGAGGGAAACGGCCGCCGTCGCCGGCAGTACCGGATCACCGCAGCGGGCACAGCGCGCCTCGAACGAGAACAGGCGAGCTGGCGACAGTTCTCGAGTGCCGTCGCTGCTGTCCTAGGAGGTCGGTCATGGCCGAGCCCCGCCTGATCGACGAGTACCTCGGCATCGTCGAAGGTCAGCTCGCTCACCGGCGCGACGTTCGCGAAATCCTCGACGAGATGGCTGACCACCTGTTCGAGTCGGTCGAACGGGCGCAGGCCGGTGGCATGTCGCGGCTCGTTGCGGAACGCTCCGCCCTCGACCGATTCGGCGATCCCCACCTCACGGCAACCCTCCTGGCATCCGTTCCGACGAAAGGCTTCGACATGAAGGCAGTACTCGCCACCGCTATGGGCGCGCTCGCCGCCCTTGCCTGGATCGCCGCAATGGTGACCTACCCGCAGGGCTTCTCCGAGACGATGGTCACCTGGACGCAGCTCGGATACTTCGCCGCCGCCGGTTTCCTCGGCCTCGCCGTCGGCCTCACCGGCGCCAACATGGTCATGATGAATGTCGCGATCGCCGGTCGTCTCGACCGGCTGGGTGCGATCGCCTTGTTCGCGGCCATCGTGGCCACGCTCTTCGCGGCCGTGATGCCCTGGGTCGTCGTCGTGTGGGGGCCCGCCCTGGCGGTCTGTCTCGCGATCACCATCGCCCGAGCCGGTCGAACTCCGCTGACGGCGGGAGTCGTCGCGGTCACGCTGTTCGCGGTCGCGCCGCTGCTGCTATTCGTCGTACCCGTCGGATCCCTCTTCTACGAGGGGAGCGGCCTCACCGCAGGCGAGCTGGCGCGAGAGCGTGCCGACCTCGTCGAGCTCATCGCGTTCCAGGTCATCGCTGCCGTCATGGTGGTCGGCCTGAGCGTGCTCGCGCGCAGGCAGTCCTCAAACAGCGGGGCGTCCCCAGCCCGGATGGCCGCCGCCTGACTCACCGCGGGTCTTGGCCCGTTCGGCTCAACAAGAGCCCCACATGCCGAGGCCCGCGCCGGCGGCCGCGTTCTCGGCGTCGAGCAGTTCGTCGAAGTGCAGGTCGTTCGGCGCGACCCGGATCGCCTCGGCGAAGCCGCCCTCGACAAGCGCGAGGTTGATGAACGTGCCGTCGCCGCTCCAGAGGTAGAGGAGCAGGCGGTCGTAGTCGTCGAACGGGTCGATATCGGGGTCGACGAGCAGGGTGCTGCCGATCGGTGCGAGGCGCAGCAGCTCGGCCTCCGCTTCGTCGCCGAAGCACTCGTACACCGGGTAGACCTCGGGGGTGTCGATTCCGACGAGTCGCACGTTCTCGACCGCTCCGCTGCCGTCGCGCAGCCGGAGGGTGTCGCCGTCGGTGATGTCAACGACAGTCATCTCCTGGGCATCCGACGGTACGGGGATCGCAATGCTCGAGCCCCCGTCGACGTTCGCGGCGGGCGTCGACTGTTGGGTGGCGACGATCCACACCGCGAAGGCCACGAGGGCGAGTACGACGAGGATCGCGAACACGCGCTTCATCAGGCGAGTGCGCTTCGGATGTCGGTGTGCCCGAAGTCGTCACCCTTGTAGAGCAGCGGTTCGCCGGTCGCCTTCGCGAGGGCGTAGGCGAAGCAGTCGCCGAAGTTCAGCCGGGCGGGGTTTCCGCTGCCTCGGCCGTAGTCCCGGTGAGCCTGCCGGGCGATCGCGGCGTGCTCGGCGGTGAACGGTTCAATGCGCGGGTTGATCGCGCGGAGGAGGTCGTCGAGGGCGACACGTGCGCGCGGGTCTCGGGCACGATCCGCGACGACATACAGCTCGACCAGCGTCGGGGCCGCGATCGCGACACGCTCCGCCGATTCAAGAGCACCCGATATTGCCGCAGCCTCGGGCTCGCCCGCGAGGATCGCGATGACCGCCGACGAGTCGACGATCATCGGGGAAGCCCGGTTTCCTCGTCGTAGAGGTCGTCGGTGCTGAGGTCGATGTCGCCGGCGTGCTCGCGGAACTCGCGGGCGAGGTTGAGGATGCGTTCCGCTTTTCCCTCTTGCCTGCGCAGTTCGGCGATGCGGTGCTCGACCGCTTCGGTGACGGCATCCGTCTGGTTCACGCCTCGGAGCGTAGCCAGCTCTCTCACGAGGGCATGGGTGCGCTCGTTCTTGATGTTGAGACTCATGTCTACCATTCTACCGTGAAGGGGTAGAAGTCTACTCGCCTCACCCTCGGAGTCTGAGGCCCTGCGGCGTCGGCACGAAGCCGGCCGCGACCAGCGCGTTACCGAACGGGGTGCCGAGTGAGAAGGCGCCGTCGATCTTCTCGATGCGCAGCCGCCCGCCCGCCCGCCGCACGGTCTCCGTCAGCGAAACGGCGGCTGCTCGCAGTCGCTCCTCGTCGGCAGTGAAGGTGAGCACGGTTTTGCCGCCGCGTTCCACGTAGATCTCGAGGGCGCCATCCACGAGCACGACGAGTGCGCCGGCTTTGCGTCCGGGGCGGTGGCCTTCGGCGTCGGGCCACCCAAGGGCAGCGCCGTAGGGGTTCGCCGGGTCGGTCGCCCCAAGCGTGACCGCGACGGGGGCGGCACCCTCTTCAGGGTCGGCGGCGAAGGTGCGCAAGCGGTCGACGGTCGCAGGGGTGGCGAACTGGGCCGCGCCGAGCCCTTCGACGAAGTAGCCGCGTCGAGTGCGGCCGGTCTCCTCCAGTCCCGCGAGCACCTTGTAGGCGAGCGCGAAACCGCCCGCGACGCCTTCGGACACGACGGCGCCCCGCGTGACGACGCCGTGGCGTTCGAGCAGCGTCTCGGCGAGAGCGGCGGAGCGCACCGTTGTGTTCGCCTCGGGGGCGGGAAGCAACGACCAGCGGCCCGCGACGGTCGGCGGCGTCGACATGGCGAGCGCGGCGAACACGCGGGCGGGGGCCC
>CAZCEE010000305.1:0-3427 GCA_964497165.1 uncultured Schumannella sp.
CATCGTCGGCTCGGCCGACCCGTTCCAGCTGTTCCGCATCATCGTCGAGGTCGTGCGCGGCGGCGGGTACGGCAACGACGGCGACACCGCCTTCATGCTCGACCAGTGCCACAACATCGAAGACAAGATCCCCGGGCAGATCCGCTCGGTGCTCAACGTGCAGGAGATGACCGCGCGGGCGTTGCTCGTCGACCGTGTGGCGCTCTCGGCCGCACAACTGGCCGGCGACGTACTCACTGCCCACGGCATCCTCATGGATGCCTTCTACACCGACGTTCGCCCGATGCTCGCGTCGTGGCGCGAAGAGCGCGGTCTGCCCGCCGACCCGATGACGGCGTACGCCGAGTCGGGCTACGCGGCGTCGATCATCGAGGGTCGAGTCGGCGGCGCGCAGGCGGGCTGGGGGGCCTGACGGTGGCGCGGGTCTGCTTCCAGCTGCAGGTGCGGCCCGACCGCCTCAAGGAGTACGTGCGGCGCCATGAAGCGGTGTGGCCCGACATGCTGCAGGCGATCGCCGACGCCGGTCGCCGCAACTACTCCCTCTTTCTGCGCGACGACGGGATGCTGATCGGCTACTACGAGACCGACGACGACGCGGCCTCTGCCGCCGCGTTGGCGGCCGACCCGCGCACGGCGGCCTGGGAAGCCGAAGCCGCAGGATTCTTCGTTTCCCTCGACGGAGCGCGGCCCGACCAGGGAGCGCCGCGGTTGCGGGAGGTGTTCCACCTCGAGGACCAACTCGCGAACCTCGGTGGTTGATCCGCGCCGTCTCGCGCGGATCAGTCGTTCGCGCGCGCCAATTGGCGCGGATGAACGGTTCGCGCGTGCCGATTAGCGCGGATGAAAGGGACGTGGCGACCTAGGAACGCGTCGACGCCCGCACGACGAGCTCCGGCCGGAACACCGTCTGCCGCGGGATGAGGGTGTCGTCGCCGCTCTCCTCCAAGAGTATGCGCAGGGCGGTCTGACCGATCGCCCTGCTCGGCTGGCGCACCGAGGAGATCGGCACGGCGGCGGCGGCCGCGAACGCGATGTCGTCGAATCCGATGAGCGCCATCTGGTCGGGCACGAGCACGGAGCCGTCGACGACGAGCCCCTGCAACAGCCCGAGGGCGACGAGGTCGTTGGCGGCGAACAGGGCGTCGGGGCGCTGATGCGGAGGGCGTTCCAGGAGGCGACGGCCGGCGGCGGCCCCCTCCTCGACGGTGAGGGCACGGGTCGCGATCACCTCGATGGTCGCATCCGCATCGCTCGACTCGACGGCCCAGCGCGCGCCATCGAGGCGGTCGCGCACCTGCCGGATGTCGAACGGGCCCCCGACGAAGGCGAGCTTGCGGCGACCGGTCTCGATGAGATGCTCGGCCGCCATCCGTCCCCCCACGACGCTGTCGGTCGCAACCGACGAGAAGGTGCCCTCGACGTTCATGCGGTCGACCAGCACCGCCGGGATGCCGCGCTCGCGCAGCACTGTGAGCCGGCGGGTGATGTCGCCGTACGGGGCGATCAGTACGCCGCGCACGCGCTGCTCCTCGAACAGGTCGAGGTACATGCCTTCGCGCGCCGGATCCTCGTCGGTGTTGCCGACCAGGATGGCGATTCCGTGCCGGGAGGCCTCATCTTCGGCGCCGCGCACGACCTCGTTGAAGAACGGGTTCTGGCCATCGAGTACGACGAAGCCGACGGTCGAGCTGACCCCGGCGCGTAGCCGCCGTGCGGCGTCGTTGCGCACGTAGCCGAGTTCGTCGATCGCGCCCTGAACTCGGGCGATCGAGTCGGCCGACACCTCGTCGGGCTTGTTGAGCACATTGGAGACGGTGCCGACGGAGACGCCGGCGAGACGTGCGACATCGCGGATGCTGACAGCCATCGGGTCACCTCCTCGGCGGAATCGATCAGCGGGATCGATCGGTGGATCGATCGGCGGGCGAAGCTGGGAGGGCCCGACCGGCGCGAAGCCGGCCGGGCCCGAGAAAGAGGAAGTCGACTTAGAAGTCGAAGTCCCCGATGTTGTCGGCGTTGAAGGCGAACGGGTCGCCCAGGAGGACGGTGCCGTTCTCGCCGACGGTGTAGCTACCGAGGCGTCCCGCTTCGAACTCGTCGCCCTCGGCGCCGGTGATCTCGCCCTCGATGAGCGCCTTCGCCGCGTAGGCGGCGAGGTAGCCGAGGTCACCCGGGTTCCACAGCGCGAACGCGGTGACGGTGCCGTCTTCGACGAAGTCGCGCATCTGATTCGGCGTACCGAGACCGGTCAGGAAGACCTGTCCCTTGAACGACGAGGTGGAGAGGTAGCGCGCAGCCGCCGAGATACCGACCGTCGTGGGCGAGATGATGCCCTTCAGGTTCGGGTGGGTCTGCAGCAGACCCGCCGTCTTGTCGAACGACGTCTGGTCGTCGTCGTCGCCGTAGACGGTTTCGACGAGGGTGATGTCGGGGTACTCGGAGGCGAGGTACTCCTCCATGAGTGCGATCCACGCGTTCTGGTTCGTCGCGTTGGCCGAAGCCGACAGGATCGCGATCTCGCCCGCGCCACCGATCTGCTCGGCGATCAGGTCGACCTGCACCCGGGCGATGCCGTCGGCATCGGCCTGGTTGATGAACAGGTCGCGGCATTCGGGGTTGGTGTCGGAGTCGAAGGTGACGACCTTGACCCCCGCGTCGCGGGCTTCGTTGAGGGCGTCGCAGATCGCCTCGGGGTCGTTCGCCGAGACGACGATCCCGCCGACGCCCTGCTGGGCGAGCGTGTTGATGAAGCTGACCTGCGAGTCGGGCGTGCCCTCAGCAGGGCCGACCTCGGCGTAGGTGCCGCCGAACTCTTCGATCGCTTCGGCGCCACCGGCGTCGGAGGTGTCGAAGTAGGCGTTGCCGAGGTTCTTCGGCAGGAAGGTGATGGCGAGGTTGCTGCCGTCACCCGACCCGCCATTGTCGCTCGGCGTGCAGCCGGTGGCCACGAGCGCGAGGCTCACGGCGGCGGCCGCAACGGCGGCGATCCGAGCCTTCCGTGCAAACATCATTGTTTCTCCTATCTTGGTGCCGATGTGATTGCATCGACTGCTGGGGGGTCCTCAGCCGGAGCTAAACCGCCGGGGGCCCCTTCTTCACACCTCGCCCGGTCCGCCAACGGTGGACCCAGGCCAGGATGCTCGTGGACACCACCGAGACGACCAGAAGGACGCCGGTGATGATGTTGATGACGTCGCTCGTGACGCCGGCGAAGCGCAGCACGCTGCCGAGCAGCCCGATCAGCACGACGCCGGCGAGGACGCCGTGGATGGCACCTCGGCCACCGAAGATCGACACGCCGCCGAGCAGCACGGCCGCGATGACACTGAGCTCGAGACCTTCTGCGATCTGGCCGCGCGCGTTGCCGAACCGCAGCGTGTAGTAGATGCCGGCGAGCGCCGACACCGCCCCGGCGAGTACGAAGAGG
>CAZCEE010000306.1:0-3427 GCA_964497165.1 uncultured Schumannella sp.
CGAGGTCGGCGGGCGGACGCCGGCAGCAGCTCGCGTCGGGGCACCGTGACAGCTCGCGTCGCGTCGTCTCGCGACCGCGGAAGTACTTCGCGTCGTCGAACGGCACACCGATCGTGATCGAGAACTCGTCGTTCGCGGCGCTCGTGCCGATCTGGGTCGACTCGAAGAACGTGCCGCTGGGCGTGTCGGTGTATTGGTAGAACTCCGTCGTGCGGTTGGTGCGCGCGAACGCCTGGCGGGCACTCCAGTACCTGCAGACGATCTCGCCCTCCACCGATCCGGTGACATCCATCGGCAGCGGAAGGCCGTCGTTCTCGTACGCCTTCGAGATCGCGCCGTCGCCGCCGACCCGGATGAAATGAACCCGCATGTCGAGGTGGGCGGTGGCGAGGTTGGTGAAGCGCAGCGCCGCCGCCTCGTGGGTGACGCCGAACGCGTCGCGGAAATCCTCGAGCGCGATGTCACGGTCGCTCTTGGCCTGCAGCAGAAACTGCACCGCCTGCGTGCGCGGCATGAGGGCCGCCGCGGCGAAATAGTTGATCTCGAGCCGCTGCTGCAGGAACTCGGCGTAATCGTTCGGCGCCTGGTGGCCGAGGATGCGGTGCGCGATCGCCTGCAACGCCATCGAGCGCAGGCCGTGACCGCCGGGGATCGATGCCGGCGGGAGGTAGATGCGCCCATTCTCGAGATCGGTCACCGAGCGTGCGGAGTGTGGGAGGTCGCCGACGTAGACCAGCTCGAATCCCATCCGCTCCGCCATGCGGCTCACCGAGCGGTGAGTGAGCGCACCGGTCGCGTGGCCGACACCCCGCAACGCCTCCTCGACCAGGTCGTCGATCTCGGCCATGTGGTTGTCGCGCTCGCGCATCCGCGCCCGCAACTCGGTGTTCGCGCGGCGCGCCTCCTCGGGCGTGGCGATCGCCTCGCGCGACCGCCGGGCAAGCTCTCGGTGCATGCCGACGAGCGCGCGCAGGGTCTCGTCAGACATCCCCTTCCCGGCACGCACGACCGGCAGCCCGAGCTGGGCGTAGACCGGGTTGCTCTGCGCGCGGTCGAGTTCGATCTCGAGACCGGCTCGCTCGGTCGGGGCCGAGTCGTCGAGCAGTTCCGAGAGCTCGATGCCGAGCCGGGCCGCGATCGCGCCGAGCAGCGAAAGGCGGGGCTCGCGGCGACCGTTCTCCATCAGCGAGAGCTGGCTGCCTGCCACGCCGACGTCGATGCCGAGCTGTTCGAGCGTCAAGCCGGCCTCGGTGCGGAAGTGCCGCATCCGCTGTCCCAGGGTCACAAGATCCTTCACGAAATGAAGCATACGGAAAGAACGACACTTCTTTCGACCAATCTCGCGGGTTCTTGCCAGAATCCAGTGGCATCGTGGTCATAGAAGGCAGTTCTTGATCCACAGTCCTTCATTCACCCAGACCAGCGAGGGAGCCCACCGTGACGTTGACCGGCACACGACCCCTCGACGGCGTCACCGATGTCGTCGACCAGATCCCCGTCCACGACGCGACCTGGGCTCTGCCGCCCGACGGCACCGACCCGCGCGTGGTCGCTTGGGTCGAGAAGATGGCCCACCTGACCACCCCCGACACCGTCGTCTGGTGCGACGGATCGCGACGCGAAGCCGACGAACTGATCCGCGGCATGGTCGATCGGGGCACCCTCATCCGGCTCAACGCCGACCACCGGCCCTACAGCTTCCTCGCGCGCAGCAACCCCGACGACGTCGCGCGGGTCGAATCCCGCACCTTCATCTGCTCGGTCGACGAAGCCGACGCCGGCCCCACCAACAATTGGGCCGAACCCGCGTCGATGCGCACCGAGCTCGAGGGCGTCTTCGCCGGCTCGATGAGCGGTCGCACGATGTACGTCGTCCCGTTCTCGATGGGTCCGATCGGCAGCCCGCTCTCCCGCCTCGGCGTGCAGATCACCGACTCCCCCTACGTCGTCGTGAGCATGGGCATCATGACCCGGATGGGCCACGAGGCGCTCGCACAGATCGGCCCCGACACCGAGTGGGTTCCCGCCGCGCACACCGTCGGCGCCCCGCTCTCCCCCGGCGAGCCCGACGTCGCCTGGCCCTGCAACGCCACCAAGTACATCTCGCACTTCCCCGAGACCCGGGAGATCTGGTCGTTCGGCTCCGGGTACGGCGGCAACGCGCTGCTCGGCAAGAAGTCCTTCTCGCTGCGCATCGCCTCGGTGATCGGCCGGGATGAGGGCTGGCTGGCCGAGCACATGCTGCTGCTCAAGGTGACCAACCCGAAGGGCCGCGTCTTCCACGTCGCCGCCGCGTTCCCGAGCGCATGCGGCAAGACCAACTTCGCGATGCTCAAGCCCACCATCCCCGGCTGGGTCGTCGAAACGATCGGCGACGACATCGCCTGGCTCGCACCCGGCCCCGACGGCAAGCTGCGTGCCATCAACCCGGAAGCCGGCTTCTTCGGCGTCGCCCCGGGCACCGGGATGTCGACGAACGCCACAGCCGTCGAAACCATCTGGGGCAACACGATCTTCACCAATGTCGCGCTGCGCCCCGACGGTGACGTCTGGTGGGAGGGTCTGACCGACACCCCGCCCGACGGCCTCGTCGACTGGACCGGTCGACACTGGTCTCCCACTTCGGGCGTGCCCGCCGCACATCCGAACTCCCGTTTCACCGTGGCCGCATCCCAGTGCCCGTCCATCTCGGACGACTGGGAAGACCCGCGGGGCGTCGTCATCGACGCAATCATCTTCGGCGGCCGGCGTGCCACCAACGTGCCACTGGTGGCGGAGGCACGCGGATGGGAACACGGTGTCTTCATAGGCGCCACGATCTCCTCCGAGCGCACGGCGGCCGCCGAGGGCACAGTCGGTGAGCTGCGACGCGACCCGTTCGCGATGCTCCCGTTCTGCGGCTACAACATGGCCGACCACTGGCAGCACTGGCTCGACGTCGGCGAAGGCCTGCGCAAGACCGGCGGGGTCCCCCGCATCTTCCAGGTCAACTGGTTCCGCAAGGGCGACGACGGCCGCTGGCTGTGGCCCGGATTCGGCGAGAACGGCCGCGTGCTCGCCTGGATCCTCGAGCGAGTCGAAGGCACCGCCGCCGCGGTCGAGAGCCCCGTCGGCTGGCTGCCCGCCCCCGGCGCGATCGACCACGCCGCGGCCGGAGTTCCGGATGCCGACTGGGCCGAACTGTTCTCGATCGACCCCGCCGCACACCTCGCGGAAGCCGACGACGCGGAGTCCTTCTTCGACACCTTCGAGGGCCGCGTTCCCGCCGCCGTCACCGCCCAGCTCGACGAGCTCCGCACGCGGATGCGGGCCGCACAGGCCTGACCCGCTCTCTCGCACCGGACCGACGGCGCGCCGACCTCGCTGGCGGCGCGCCGTTCCGCGTTTGTTCGTCGCGCCGCCGCTCCTGCGGCGCGACACGCTCCGC
>CAZCEE010000307.1:0-3426 GCA_964497165.1 uncultured Schumannella sp.
GATCGGCGCACTCGCGAGCGAGGCCGCGAGGGAGCCGCCGCTCTGCGGGGTCGCCGGCGCGCGCACCTGCGTGTGGTGGTCGAGCACCCCGTTGTCGCGCTCGTAGTCGGGTGCCCAGGGGGGCGGCGCGGTGCGCGCCTCGGGGCTGAAATCGCGGGGGCGGAACGACTGCGCAGCCTGCGGCTCGGGAGCCGCCTGCGGGGCCTGAGGCTCCGGCGTCGACGAGCGGCGACCGCGCGGCGGAGCGGTGTCGTAGCCGGGAAGCAGCGGACGGTTCTGGGTGACGTAGCTGAGCGGCTCACCAGCGCCCGCGGCGGTGCGCGGCGTCTGCGGCGGGGTGAATGGCGACGGGGCCGCGTCGACACGCTCGCCCTGCCGGACCGCGCGCCGCGACTGCAGCGGCGGATCCTGATATGTCGTCATGCCCTATCTCCGATAGCGGGGCTCCGATAGAGGTGGTGCTTGGAGATGTACTGCACGACACCATCGGGAACCAGGTACCACACCGGGAAACCCCGGCCGACTCGCTGCCGACAATCGGTGGAAGAGATTGACAGTGCGGGTACCTCAAGGGAGCTTACGCGTTGCTCTGGTAATCCGCGAATACTCAGCGGATGCCCAGGGCGCGAGACGGCGACGAAGTGCGCGAGTTCCCAGAGCTCGGCGACGTCTTTCCAGTCGAGAATTTGGGCCACCGCGTCGGCCCCTGAGATGAAGAACAGCTCGGCATCCGGTCGATCTCGACGGATGTCACGCAGGGTGTCGATCGTGAATGTGGGGCCCCCGCGCTCGATGTCGACGCGACTCACCGAGAAGCGCGGATTGGACGCCGTCGCGATGACGGTCATCTCGTAGCGACGTTCCGCCGACGAGACGGCCTCCTTCATCCACGGCTGCCCGGTGGGCACGAAGATAACTTCGTCGAGGTCGAAGCTCTGCTGAACCTCGCTCGCGGCGACGAGGTGGCCGTGGTGGATGGGGTCGAAGGTGCCGCCCATGACGCCGACGCGCGGTCGACGCGTCGCGCCCTCGGTCACCGTCAGGACCTAGTGGTGAGCGTCCTGGTGACTGCCGGCGTCGGCGGCCGTCCTGTCGTTGTGTCGGTGGTGCACGTCGCGGTAGCTCCAGGTCACGATGGCGAGCAGCAGGAAGATTCCAGCAGCGATCGCCGGGAACGCCCAGACGGGCAGCACGAGCTCGGCGAGCTGCTCATGGGCCTCGATGGGCAGCGACGTGAAGAGCGACATGGGTCCCATGTTAGCGACGCGGCCGGGTCAGCCGCGCACCTGGCCCGCGCCGCGCACGAGCCACTTGGTGCTCGTCAGTTCTGGCAACCCCATCGGGCCGCGCGCGTGCAGCTTCTGCGTCGAGATGCCGACCTCGGCGCCGAAGCCGAGCTCTCCGCCGTCGGTGAACCGGGTGCTGGCATTCACCATCACCACGGCGGAGTCGACTTCGGCGAGAAACCGTTCCGCCCGGGCGAGGTCGTTGGTGATGATCGACTCGGTGTGGTGGGTCGAATACATGCGGATGTGCGCGAGAGCGGCATCGAGGTCGTCGACGACGGCCACGTTGAGGTCGAGGCTCATGTGCTCGGTGGCCCAGTCCTCGTCGGTGGCGGGCTCGGCATCCGCGAAGATCGCCCGCGTGCGGTCGTCGGCGTGCAGGGTGACGCCCTTCTCGCGCAGCGCGGCGAGAACCGGCGGCAGCAGGCGGGCGGCCGACCGGGTGTCGACGAGCAGGGTCTCGAGCGCGTTGCAGACGCTCGGCCGCTGCACCTTCGCGTTGACGGCGATGTCGACGGCCATCTGCTCGTCGGCGCTCTCGTCGAGGTAGAGGTGCACGACGCCGGCGCCGGTCTCGATCACGGGAACCTTCGACTCGCTCACCACCGTGTCGATGAGTTGGGCGGAGCCACGCGGGATGAGCACGTCGACGTGGCCGCGAGCCTGCATGAGCTGCTTTGCGCCTTCGCGGCCGAACTCGTCGATCGTCTGCACGGCGTCACCGGGCAGCCCGACGCTCGAGAGCGCCCCCTGCAGCAGTTCGACGAGCACGCGGTTGGTGTTTTCGGCCGCCGACCCTCCGCGCAGCACGACGGCGTTGCCGCTCTTCAGCGCCAGCGCCGCGATGTCGATCGTCACGTTCGGGCGGGCCTCGTAGATCGCCCCGACGACCCCGAACGGCACGCGCACCTGGCTGAGCAGCACCCCGTTCGGCAGGGTCGAGCCGCGGAGCACCGTGCCGACCGGGTCGGGAAGGGCGATGACATCCCGCACCGCTTGGGCGAGGCCTTGGAGCCGTGCTTCGTCGAGCTTGAGGCGGTCTTGCAGCCCCGCTGAGAGTCCGTTCTCGCGCCCGTTGGCGAGGTCGAGTTCGTTGGCGGGCAGGATGCGCTCCGCCCCGCCCTCGACCGCCTTCGCGATCGCCTCGAGGCCGGCATCCTTCACCCCGGATGCCGTGGTCGCCAGAGTGCGCGCAGCGACGCGGGCGCGTTCCAGCTTCTCGGTGAGCGAGGTCGCGGTCTGGGTGTCGGCCATGTGCGCGAGTTTACCGGGCTCCCCCGTGGGGGCTTGCTCCGCGCAATGCGCGTTACTCCGCGTGAATCGTGCGGAGCAACGCGCATTCGGCGGAGCAACGGGCGCAGCACCCGTTCGGGCAGGATGGGAGGGATGTTTTCCTTGCGCACCCCACGACCGTGGCTCATGCTCGTCGTCGGCGGCGGGTCGCAGGCGGCGTCGGCGCTGCTCATCTCGACGCCGGCGTATCTCATTCCGCTGCTGCACACCGAGCGCGGCCTCTCCCTCGCGGAAGCCGGACTCATCGCGACAGCGCCGAACGTCGGCGTGCTGCTGACCCTCATCCTCTGGGGCGCCGCGACCGACCGCTGGGGTGAGCGCGTCATCCTGGTCACCGGGCTCGTCGTCGCTGTCGCGGGCGCGCTCGCATCGATCGCCGTGGCGTCATCGGACAACTACGCTGTGCTCGCTCTCGCGTTCGCGCTCTGCGGCATCGGAGGAGCCGCGACAAATGCGACGAGCGGGCGGGTCGTCATCGGCTGGTTCCCGCCGGACCGACGCGGGCTCGCGATGGGACTGCGCCAGACATCGCTCCCCTTCGGAATGGCGGTCGGCGCACTCATCGTTCCAGCCCTCGCTGCCGGTGGGGAGATCGCCCCGTCGCTCATCGTCGCCGGCGCGGTCGTCGCCGTCGCGGCTCTTGCCAGCGCGCTCTTCATCGTCAACCCGCCGCGCCCGGCGCGACCGGTCGATGCCGAAGGCCGCCCGGCGAACCCGTACCGCGGCGACGGCACGCTGTCTCGCATCCATCTGGTGTCGGCGCTGCTGGTCGTGCCGCAGTACGCGCTCGCCACCTTCGGGCTGGTGTGGCTCATCGCCGACCAGCGGTGGGACCCGGTGGCCGCGG
>CAZCEE010000308.1:0-3394 GCA_964497165.1 uncultured Schumannella sp.
CCCGTCGCGCCGGGGCGGAACTCGCCCTCGACCACGCGACGGTCGGCCGCGAAGCGGCGCAGCACGTCGGTCACCACGGCGACCCCGAGGCCGAGGCGGTCGGCGGCGTCCTGCGCGGTGAACGGTCCGTGGGTGCGCACGTACCGCGACACGAGATCGCCGACGGGATCGTCGACCGGATCGAGGAATGCGGTCGGCACCCCGATCGGCAACGGCACCCCGAGGGCATCCCGCAACCGGCTGGCATCCTCGACGACCGCCCACCGCTGCTCGCCCGCGATCGTCGCGCGGATCACCCGGTTCGCCCGTGCGAGTTCGTCGAGAGCGCGCGAAATGCCCATTTCTGGCGCATCTGGATGCTCAGGCGTGGCAGAAAGCGGCACTTCGCGAGTCGTGCGGAGGGTGAGCTCCTCCGTGCTGAGGGGGCCGAGGATGCGGAGGAGGTCGACGAGGCCCTCGGCATCCTTCGCGTGGCGTTCTGGGTCGAGGCGTTGGAGTTCGAGTTCGGTCTGCTCGATGACCTTCGGGTCGAGTAGTTCGCGCAGCTCCGCGCGACCGAGCAGTTCGGCGAGCAGCGTCGGGTCGAGCGACAGTGCGGCCGCGCGGCGCTCGGCGAGCGGCGAGTCGCCTTCGTACATGAACGCGGCGACGTAACCGAACAGCAGAGTGCGGGCGAACGGCGACGGGGATGTCGTCTCGACTTCGACGAGCCGCACCGAGCGGTTCGTGATCTCGGTCGTCAGTTCGGCGAGGGCGGGCAGGTCGTAGACATCCTGCAGAACCTCGCGCACCGTCTCGAGGATGATCGGGAACGACGGGTACTTGCGCGCGACATCCAATAGCTGAGCGCTGCGTTGCCGTTGCTGCCAGAGCGGATTTCGCCGGCCCGGGTTGTAGCGCGGCAGCAGCAGTGCTCGCGCCGCGTTCTCCCGGAAGCGCGAGGCGAACAGGGCCGATCCGCCGACCTCGAGCGTCACCAGCTCTTCGAGCTCGTCCTTCTCGAACAGGAACAGCTCAGCGCCGGGCGGGTCGGCATCCGTCTCGGGCAGCCGCACGACGATGCCGTCGTCGCCCGCCATCGCCGACCCTTCCACCCCAAGGCGTTCGCGGATGCGTGCCGAGATCGCGAGCGCCCACGGGGCGTGCACCGGCATCCCGTACGGCGAGTGCAGCACGACCCGCCAGTCGCCGAGCTCGTCGCGGAACCGTTCGACGAGCAGCGTCGTGTCGGTCGGCACGGTGCCGGTCGCCTGCTTTTGTTCTTCGACGAACCTCAGCAGGTTCTGCACCGCCCACTCGTCGAGACCGCTCTCGCGCAGCCGGTCTTCGATGCCCTTCGGCTTCGCCGCCAGGTCTTTCGTGAACGCGCCGATGGCCTTGCCGAGTTCCGCGGGGCGACCGAGCCCGTCGCCCTTCCAGAACGGCACGCGACCGGGTTGCCCGAACGCCGGGGTCACCAGCACTCGATCCGACGTGATCTCTTCGATGCGCCAACTCGTCGCACCGAGGGCGATGACATCCGCGACGCGCGACTCGTAGACCATCTCTTCGTCGAGCTCGCCGACTCGTCGGGCACCGTCTTCGGTGCCGACGATGAAGACGCCGAACATCCCGCGGTCGGGAATCGTGCCGCCGCTCGTGACGGCCAACCGCTGCGCGCCCGGGCGTCCGGTGATCGTGCCGGCCACGCGATCCCAGACGATGCGGGGGCGCAGCTCGGCGAACTCATCCGACGGATACCGACCGGCGAGCAGGTCGAGCGTCGCCTCATACGCGCTGCGGGGGAGCGTCGCGAACGGCGCCGACCGCCGAACCATCTCGAACCACTCCTCGACCTCGAGGGTGTCGAGGGCGACCGCCGCCACGGTTTGTTGCGCGAGGATGTCGAGCGGATTCTGCGGCACCGTGATCGCCTCGATGAGTCCGGTGCGCATCCGCTCGCTCACCACCGTCGTGCCGAGCAGGTCGGCGCGATGCTTCGGGAACAGCACGCCCTTGCTGATCTCGCCCACCTGGTGCCCCGCGCGGCCGACGCGCTGCAGACCGCTGGCCACCGACGGCGGAGTTTCGACCTGGATGACCAGATCGACCGCACCCATGTCGATACCGAGTTCGAGGGATGACGTCGCCACGACGCAGCGCAGGGCGCCCGACTTGAGGGCATCCTCGATCTCGGCGCGCTGCTCCTTACTTACGGAGCCGTGGTGGGCTCTCGCCAACACCAGGGGCGCGCCGGTCGTCGCTCCCGACTGCCCCATGACGGCGGCAGGCACTTTCGTTGGTTGAGTAGCCCGCGCAGCGGGCGTGTCGAAACCCCCAGCCGGCACCAGCATCTCCGCGTACACCTCATTCATGGATGCCGTGATGCGTTCCGCGAGCCGGCGCGAGTTGACGAACACGATCGTCGATCGGTGGGCGAGCACCTGTTCGACGACGGCCTGATCGACGTGCGGCCAGATCGATCCCGCCGACTGCAGCCCGGTCTCTTCGGGCTCGCCCGGTCCCGGGGTCACCGGCTCCGTCGACCGAACGCCCAGTTCGGTCATGTCTTCCACCGGAACGATGACCCGCAGGTCGAACGTCTTCGCCGCGGGAGGCTGCACGATCGTCACCGGCGCCATCCCGCCGAGGAACCGCGCCACCTCCTGGATGGGCCGCACCGTCGCGCTCAACCCGATGCGTTGCGCAGGCTTCTCGAGCAGGGCATCCAGTCGTTCCAGCGTGACCGCGAGGTGCGCGCCGCGTTTCGACGCCGCGACCGCGTGGATCTCGTCGACGATCACCGTCTCGACGGTCCGCAGCAGCTCGCGGCCGCCCTTGCTGGTGACGAGGAGGAACAGCGACTCCGGCGTCGTCACCACGAAGCTCGGTGGGTGCCGCAGCATCGCGGTGCGTTGCGAGGTCGGCGTGTCGCCGGTGCGCACCGCGACGCGGATGTCCGGCGCCGAGAGCCCCAGCTCGATCGCGATCTCGGCGATCTCCGCGAGCGGCCGCTGGAGGTTCTCGGCGATGTCCACCGCGAGCGCCTTCAGCGGCGACACGTAGACCACCCGGGTGATGTCCGCGACCGGTTCGCCGGCGTCATGGGCCCGGTAGAGGCGGTCGATGCCGACGAGGAACCCGGCCAGGGTCTTCCCGGATCCGGTGGGCGCGGCGATCAGGGTGTCCGCGCCCTCGGCGATGTGGATCCAGCCTTCCGCCTGGGGGCGCGTCGGCCCGTCCGGGAAGCGACGCCGGAACCACTCCGCGACCGCCGGATGGAAGGCGCCGTCGGCCGCGGACGCAGCCTGCGCGGCGCGAAGCGAGAGCTGACGCGGGGTGGCGAGAGCAGTCACGCTCCCATCCTCGCGCGGGGGTGGGACAACTTCACCGGCCTGTCGGGTCGCTCCTGCTT
>CAZCEE010000309.1:0-3389 GCA_964497165.1 uncultured Schumannella sp.
GGGCGATCACGATCAGCGTCGCAACCCCGCCCAACCAGAGCAACCGCACGAGCACGGAGAGCGCCGACTCGAGGGCGTACTGCACCCGGCTCACACCGTGGGCGAGGTTCAGCTCGAGTTTGCCTGACTCTTCCGCCCCGGCGATGGCCGCCGAACCCCACGAGGTGGCCGCGATGGTGAGCAACAGGAATCCAATGAGCCCGTAGAAGGTGCCTTGGGTGTAGCCCGCGCCGGTGCCGATCTGCTCGTAGCCGAGCGTCTTCACCATCTCTTCGGGGAGGCTGGCGATCATCTGCTCCATCTCGGCGCCCCCGAGGCTCGGGAACAGCGGGAGGTACATGAACAGCACGCCGACGACGCCGATGGTCCAGCCGATGAGCGAACGCCACGAGTCGGCGATCGCGCGACGGAAGACGGGGAGTGGCTTACGCACGGTCGGCCCCCTCGCCGTTCGTCGCCGAACCGTAGAGGCTCAACACGGACTCCTCGAGGTCGGGTTCTTCGACCGCGAGGTCGACAACCCGGTGCCGGGCGATCTCTTTCACGACCGCGTCGATGTCGCCGTTCACGGTCGCCGAAACACGCACAACATCACCGTTGGTGCTCACCTCGACCTCGCGCAGGTGGGTGATTTTTGCGAGTGCGGTGCGCACGGCATCCTCAGTGGTGTCGGCGAGTCCGGCGCGCACCCGGCGGATGCCGGCGAGCCGCAGTGACTCGACGGCGCCTTCGGCGACGACCCGTCCCTCGCTGAGCACCGCGACGACATCCGCGGTCTGCTGGATTTCGCTGAGCACGTGCGACGACAGAAGCACGGTCTGCCCGTTGTCGCGCGCCTCCCGCACCATCGTCATGAACTCGCGCTGCACGAGCGGGTCGAGCCCGCTCGTCGGCTCGTCGAGCACGAGCAGTTCGGGGGAGTGCATGAACGCCTGCACGAGCCCGAGCTTCTGCTTGTTGCCTTTCGAGAGTTGGCGCACCTGACGGGTCAGGTCGAGCCCGAGCCGTTCGGCGAGCGCGTCGATCGCCCCCGGGGCGACGGGCCCCGAGATGTCGGCGAAGTGGTTGAGCAGCGCGCGGCCCTTGACGCGGCCTTCGAGCCGCAACTCGCCGGGCACGAACCCGATGCGACGGCGCATGGCCGGCCCGCCGGTGCGCGGGTCTTCGCCGAGCACGCGGGCGCTGCCCGAGGTGGGGCGGATGATGTCGAGCAGCATCCGAAGGGTGGTGGTCTTGCCGGCGCCGTTCGGGCCGATGAGACCGAAGACGCTGCCCGGTTCGATCGTCAGGTCGAGCCCGTGCAGGGCGGTGTGGGAGCCGAAGCGTTTGCTCAGCTCGGCAGTACGGATGGCAGGGGGCATTCCCCGTGCTCCTTTCAAGATGGGTGGGTGAGAACGATCAGGAAGCGGATGCCGCAGGCGGGTCGGGATCCTGGTGGGGTTCGTTCTCGCCCTTATGGGAGCTGGGGCCGCTCGTGCGGTCGAGCGCTTCACGCGCCGCGACCAGGAACCGGTCGTCGGTGTACAGGCCGTTCGTGTACAGGTCGAGGATGGGCAGGGTCGACCGGCGGATGACATCCTCGGTCATACCGTCGGCGCCCATGCGTCGTCCGATCTGCCGACCCAGGATGACGGGAACGATCCCGTAGGTCGTGAGGTAGAGCGCCGTCACGTCGAGGTCGGGGCCGGAGCGCATGATTCCGGCAGCGACCTGGCCTTGGATCATCTCGGAGGTTCCCTCGACCAGGAGGTCGAAGAGCCGGTCGGCGCCGGGGCTGTCGTCGGTGAGCATCCGCGCCATGTAGTCGAGCTGCGGCCGGAACTGCTCGACATCGGCCAACCAGGCCTGCATGGTTGCGACGCTCGACATCCCTTCGCCGAGCTCGCCGTTGCGGCCCATCACGGCGTCGACGATGTACGTGTCGCACGCGGCGCGCAGGTCGTCTTTGGAACCGAAGTGGTGCAGCACCAGCGCCGGACTCACGCCGACCGCGGTCGCGACGGCACGCACGCTCGTCGCCGAGAAGCCGTCACGCCCGAACAGCACGATCGCCGCGTCGCGAATGCGCGCGCGCGTCGTGAGGTCGTCGGAGCCGGTTGAACGCACGTTCAGTATCCTAAACAAACGTTCAGCCCTGGTCAATGAGTGCGGGTCAACTAGCGTCGCAGGGCGGCGGCGAGTCCCTCCTGCGCTCCGCGAGTCGGCGCGATCGCGACGAGACCTCGGTAGAGCTGCACGAGCTTCTCGGTGTCGACGCGGCCGGTACGGGCACGATCGCAATGCACCGACTGAATGGCCGCTTCGAGCTGGAATCGGCCCAGCGGCATCCCGAATGATGCGGCACGCTTCAGCAGCGCTTCGCCCTCGAGGATGAGGTCGCGTGACCACAGCGCGGGGTCTTGTTCGTCGAGCGGCGGCCACGGGTCGCCGACGCGCGCCGGCGCTCGGGACTGCGCGAGCGTCAGCAGGGCGGCGAGTCCCCAGGCTTCGGGCTGCGACTCCAGCAGCGACGCAGTCAGAACGGCGAGCCAGCGAGCTTCGTCGGCGATCGAGGTGCGCACGTCGTCGCCCTGCGACAACCAGTCGATCGCGTAGGCGCCGTAGATCGCCTCGAGCACCGACGGCAGCCGGGCGGGCATGTCGGCCCGGGTCGGCACGACGAACGGGATGCCGGTGTCGCGAATGCGGCGCTTCGCCCGCACCAGCCGCTGCGCCATCGCGGCGGGTTCCACGGCGAATGCCCGCGCGATCTGCGCCGCCTCGAAGCCGAGCACCGTCTGCAGCATGAGCGGGGTGCGGATGCCCGCATCGATCGCCGGGTGCGCGCAGACGAACAGCAGTTCGAGCCGCTTGTCGGGGATCGCGTCGGCGTTCGCCACGAGCGCGGCGACGTCGATCCCGTCGGCGACCGCTATGGCATCGTCGAGCGGCGCCGAGGTGCGGTGCGCGGCGGACCCGAACAGGTCGCGCAGACGATTGCGGGCCACGGTGAGCAGCCACCCTTCGGGATTGGCGGGGATGCCGGCATCCGGCCAGGTCGTCAGCGCCCGCTCGAACGCGTCGGCGAGCACGTCTTCGGCGAGGGCGACGTCACGGGTCGACGCGGCGAGCAGAGCGATCAGGCGGCCGTAGCCCGCCCGCGCCGCGCGCTCGGCGGCGACACGGGCGGGCTCGGCGGGATCCACGGCGGTCAGTGGTGGGCGTACGACGTCCAGGCGCCATCGGCGAAGTGCGTCGCCGACGGGCGCACCTCGACGTGACCGTACTGCGCAGCCGGAACTTTCTGCGCCCAGGCGAGGGCGGCATCCAGATCGGCGACGTCGATCACGAACGTGCCGCCGAGCTGCTCCTTGGTCTCGGCGAACGGACCGTCCTGCACGACCAGCTCA
>CAZCEE010000310.1:0-3389 GCA_964497165.1 uncultured Schumannella sp.
CCTGAGCCACCTCGAGTGCAGCCCACAGTTCCTCGTCGGTGGCGTCGGGCTTGCCGTACCGGAGGTTCGACGCGACGGTTTCTGAGAACAGGTAGGCGCGTTGCGGCACGAGGCCGATGCGCCCCCAGAGCAGGTCGGGATCGAGGTCGCGCACGTCGACCCCGTCCAGGAGCACCGAGCCCGCGGAGGCGTCGAAGAGCCGGGGCAGCAGGTTGACCAGGGTGGTCTTGCCGACGCCCGTGCTGCCGACGATCGCCGTGGTCGTGCCCGGGGTGGCCGTGAACGACAGGTCGCGCAGCACCGGAGCCTCGGCCCCCGGGTACGAGAACGAGACGCCGCGCAGTTCGATCGTGCCGTGACCGCGCAGCTCGGTGACCGGCGCGATCGGCAGCACGACGCTCGACGGCGTGTCGAGCACCGCGCCGATGCGGTCGGCCGACACCACGGCCCGCGGCAGCAGGAAGGCGAGCATCGCCGCCATCATCACGGCCACGAGAATCTGCACGATGTAGCTGAGGAACGCGATGAGCGACCCGACCTGCAGGCTGCCGTCTTCGATGCGGTAGGCGCCGAACCACAGCACCGCGACGCTCGACACGTTGAGGATGAAGATCACGATCGGGAACATCAGGGCGAATAGCCGTCCCGCCCGCAGTGCGGTGTCGGTGAGCTCGTCGTTGGCGCGGCCGAAGCGGGCGGTCTCGGCGGGCTCCCGTACGAAGGCGCGCACGACGCGGATGCCGGAAAGCTGTTCGCGCAGCACCCGGTTGACGACGTCGATTCGCTCCTGCATCTTGCGGAACTGCGGCATCATCCGCACGATGATGAGCCCCATCGCGACGAGCAGCACCGGAACCGCGGCGACCATGATCCACGACAGGCCCGGGTCCTCGCCGATGGCGAAGACGATTCCGCCGATCGCCAGAATCGGAGTCGACACGAGCATCGTGCAGCTGATGAGAACGAGCTGTTGCACCTGCTGCACGTCGTTGGTCGTGCGGGTGATGAGCGACGGGGCCCCAAAGTGCGAGACCTCCTGTTCGGAGAACTTTCCGACCTGAGCGAAGATCGCGCCGCGTACATCCCGACCGAACGCCATCGCGAGCCGCGCGCCGAAGTAGACGGCGACGACGGCGCACACGATCTGCGCGAGCGTCACGGCGAGCATGACGCCGCCGATCATCAGGATGTAGCCGATGTCACCGGTCGCAATGCCCTGGTCGATGATGTCGGCAATCAGGCTGGGCAACCACAGCGACGCGATCGACTGCGCGGCCTGGAAGACGATCACCCCGACCAGCAGGAGCCAGTACGGCTTGACGAAGCGCACGAGCAGCTTCCCGAGCATCAGTTCTCTCCTTCACGGCGGACGATTCCGCGGGCGATCAGTGTGGCGAGCGCGGCGCTGCCGAGGTCGGATGCCATCGGTAGCGCCGAGGCGAAAGCAAGGAGCCGGATGTACTCGGCCAGGGTGTCCATCGGCACGGCGAGCCGTTCGCTGTCGGGCGCGAAGATCTCGGCGAGCACCTCGGCGAGCCGTTGTTCCATCGCGATCCGGTCGCCGACGGGGGGTCGTTCGCGCAGCCCCAGCGCGACGACGGCGGCGACGACATCCCGGAAGTGGGCGTTGAGCCGGGTGACGACTTGTTCGAGTTTCGCTTCGAGCGGCTGGTCGACGTCGATCGCGCGCAGTGCCGCCCAGAGCGGAAGGTGGTCGAAGATCTTCTCGATAGCCGCTGCGATGAGGGCGTCTTTGTCGCCGAACGCCCGGAACAGCGTGCCTTCGGCGACGCCGGCCGCTTCGGCGATCTGGCGGGTCGATACCTCCCGCCCGTGCTCGCGCAGAAGCGGCACCGCAGCGAGCAGGATCGCCTCGCGCCTGTCCTCAGGCGCGAGTGGCCGGGCGCGTTCGCGGGAGAACGCCTTCACGTCAAGGAACGCGTCGCCGGCCTGCATCACCTGACGATCGTAAATGAGTGAGCACTCACTCCACAACTCTGGTGGCGATGCGACGATATGATGATTCCATCATGTCGATGACTCCGTCCGAGCGTCCCCTCTACGAGGTGAAGGCCGGCCTCTTCAAGGGCCTCGCGCATCCGCTGCGCATCCGGCTGCTCGAGCTGCTCGCCGACGGCACCGAGCGCAGCGTCGCCGAGCTGCAACGCAGTACCGGGATGGAACCCTCCCACCTCTCCCAACACCTCTCGGTGCTCCGCCGACACCGGCTCGTCTCCTCTGACCGGCGCGCCAGCCACGTGTTCTATCGGATCACCGCGCCCGAGGTGGCCGAGTTCCTCGCGGTGGCCCGCCGGCTGCTCGCGGCGGTGCTGGTATCCGACGCCGAGCAGCTCGGGCGCATCTCCGACCTGCCGGAGATCGGCCCCCGATGACACGATTCGGGCGGCACCTCCGCCGACTGCTGCCCGGCCCTGCCGACTACGCGGGGCTCGGCCGCTCGTGGCGACGCGACCTTCTGGCTGGACTCACCGTGGGCATCGTCGCGCTGCCGCTCGCGCTCGGCTTCGGCATCTCGTCGGGGGCGGGGGCCGAGGCCGGGCTGATCACCGCCATCGTCGCGGGTGTCGTCGCGGCCGTCTTCGGCGGATCCCACGTGCAGGTTTCCGGACCGACCGGCGCCATGGTCGTCGTTCTCGCGCCGATCGTCGCATCGCACGGGCTCGGGGCGGTCGCGCTGGTGAGCCTCATGGCGGGTGTCGTCGTTCTCGCCGCCGGGGTTTTGCGGCTCGGTCGCGCCGTGTCGGTCATCCCCTGGCCGGTGATCGAGGGGTTCACGCTCGGCATCGCGGTGATCATCTTCCTTCAGCAGATACCCGCGCTCACCGGACCCGCGCCCGCCGCCTCACACGGCAATGCCGTCCTCGGTGCGGTGGCGGCGCTCGTCTCGGCCGACCTCGGCTACCTGCTCTGGGCGGCGGGGGCGGTCGCCTTCATCGCGGCGTGCATGCTTCTGCTGCCACGGCTGCACCCGGCTATCCCGGGGTCGCTCGTCGGGATCGTCGTCGTCACCCTCCTCGCCCTCGTGCTCCCGAGCCCGCTCGCCACCATCGGGGTGTTGCCGCACAGCCTGCCGGCACCCGCCCTGCCGTCGCTCGACATCACGACCCTCTCGAGTCTGGTGCTGCCGGCGCTCACCGTCGCCGCTCTCGCCGCGATCGAGTCGCTGCTGTCGGCGCGGGTGGCGGCCTCGCTCGCCGATACCGGCGCTTACGACCCCGACCGCGAACTCGTCGGACAGGGCCTCGCGTCCGTCGCCGCCAGCCTCTTCGGCGGAATGCCCGCGACCGGCGCGATCGCCCGCACCGCGGTGAACATGCGCTCCGGCGCCGCGACCCGGCTCGCCTCGATCGCCCATGCCGTCGTGCTTC
>CAZCEE010000311.1:0-3361 GCA_964497165.1 uncultured Schumannella sp.
GCTCGTCGCGACCGCGATCGGTGGTCGCCGCTACCGTAAGAACGTGACTCGCCTCCGCATCGCTTCGGTCAACGTCAACGGGGTGCGCGCCGCGTTCCGCAAGGGCATGGGCGACTGGCTCGCCGCTCGGGATGTCGACATCTTGGCCATGCAAGAGGTGCGGGCCGAGACCTCCCACCTCGAGGAGCTGCTCGGCGACGAGTGGGACATCGTGCACGACCCCGCAACGGCGAAGGGCCGCGCGGGGGTGGCGATCGCGTCGCGGCGCGCGGCGTCGGTGCATCGCGTCACCTTCGGACCCGACGACTTCGACTCGGCCGGCCGGTGGCTCGAAGCCGACTACGACGTCGATGGCACCGTCGTGACCGTGGTGTCCTGCTACGTGCCATCGGGAGCGGTCGGCACCCCGAAACAAGACGAGAAGTTCAGATTCCTCGAGGGGATGCTCACCCACCTGCCCGAGCTGCGGCAGCGCAATCCGCTCTCGGTCGTGATGGGCGACCTCAACGTCGGGCATCGCACCCTCGACATCCGCAACTGGAAAGGCAACGTCAAAAACGCCGGATTCCTGCCCGAGGAGCGGGCCTACTTCGACCGGTTCTTCGGCGCCCAGGGCGACCCCGACTACAACGCGGGTGGCGGGTTCGGGTTCGTCGACGTCGGGCGCCGCTTCGCGGGCGAGGTCGACGGCCCGTACACCTGGTGGTCGCAGCGTGGGAAGGCGTTCGACACCGACACCGGCTGGCGCATCGACTACCAGGCGGCGACACTCGAACTGGCCGCTAAAGTCGTCGAGGTGAAGGTCGATCGGGCTGCGGCGTGGGATGAGCGATGGTCCGACCACGCTCCCCTCGTCGTCGACTACCAGCTCTGACCATCTCTCTCGAAAGACCTCCTATGTCAAAGCCCCGCCTCTTCTCGGGGATGCAGCCCTCTGCCGAGTCGCTGCACGCCGGCAACTACATCGGCGCCCTGCTGCAGTGGCGAGAACTGCAGGTCGAGTACGACGCCGTGTTCTGTGTCGTCGACCTGCACGCGATCACGGTGCCGCAAGACCCGGCAGCGCTCCGGGAGGCGACTCGGCGCACTGCGGCGCAGTACATCGCGGCGGGGATCGACCCGGCATCCTCAATTCTGTTTGTGCAATCCCACGTGCCCGCTCACGCCGAACTCGCCTGGGTGCTCAACACCCTCACCGGCTTCGGCGAGGCGGAGCGCATGATCCAGTTCAAGGACAAAGCCGCCAAGCAGGGCCGGGCCAACGCCTCCGTCGGGCTGTTCACCTACCCGATCCTGCAGGCCGCCGACGTGCTGCTGTACGACGCGGAGATCGTTCCCGTCGGTGAAGACCAGCGCCAGCACATCGAGCTGACCCGTGACCTCGGCCAACGCTTCAACTCGCGGTTCGGCGACACGTTCGTGATCCCTGAGGTGCGCATCCTGCCCGAGACGGCGAAGGTGTTCGACCTGCAGAACCCGGGCTCGAAGATGTCGAAATCCGGGGAGTCCCCGCAGGGCATCCTCTGGCTGCTCGACGAGCCGACGGTGCTTGCGAAGAAGGTGAAGTCGGCCGTGACGGATGCCGACCGCGACATCCGCTTCGACCCCGCTGCGAAGCCGGGGGTGTCGAACCTGCTGTCGCTGCTGTCGGTGCTGGGCGGGCAGCCCATTCCGGCGCTCGTCGACGCGTTCGCCGGCCGCGGCTACGGCGACCTCAAGACCGAGACCGCGGATGCCGTCGTCGCCGCGTTCGCACCCGTGCGGGAGCGGGCACTCGAGCTGCTCGACGACCCGGCCGAACTCGACAGGCTGCTCGCGGGCAACGCCGAGCGCGCCGAGGCGATCGCCACCACCACCCTCGCGAAGGCGTACGACCGCGTCGGATTCCTGCCCCGGCGCTGATCCCCGGCCGCGCCGCCCGCGCGCAAACCGGGCGAGCGCGGTCGATCCGGGCGAGCACGGTCGCCCGTGCACGCCGCACACGCCCGGAAGGCGGACCGGCTACGAGAAGGTGACCGGGATGCTGACGGAGTCGTCGTTTTCCGGCAGGCCCGACGCGTTCGCCTTCACCAGGATGAGGAACCCGCGAACGCTGTCGCCGAGCGGGTTGTCGAAAGTCAGGGTGACGCTGAACGGCTCCATTTCTTCGGTCATCCAGTCGCCCTCGAGTTGGGCAGCCGCTTCGGCGAGAACGTCTCCTTCCTCGTCGGTCAGTTGTACGGGGAAGCTCGCCTCGAACGACCAGCTTCCCGGCACTTCACCGGAGATGGTCAGCGGGCTGGTTACCGGCGACTCGGTCCACCCGTCTAGCGTGATCGTGATGCCCCCTTCTGACGTGAACTCCCCGGTTGACGTCGGGGGCGGGGTCAGGGGCGGGGCGTCAGGATTGGTGAACGTTCTGCCATCCGGCGTGCGGCACTGTTCCGGGTAGATCTCGAGGATCGGGTACCCGGCTGCGACACATTCTGCGTAAGTGGTGACGCTCGGGACCGGTTGGGCGAACTGCCGCACGAGGAGCCAACTTCCGAGTCCGACGACGAGCGCTGCGAGCACGATGATGACGATGATCGGTGCGCGTTTCATGCCGGTTCTCCTTGGGGGAAAGGTACTCCCGGATGGGGTGCCTGGAACAGGCCTACGCTCGGCCGACCCGGGCGGGAATGCCCGGCGCGGCGCGTGAGTTGTACGCTGGTGATACGAAGCACGTGCTCCGGGATCGGTGAAAACCCGAACCGGCGGTTATAGTCCGCGAACTACTCTGGCCCGCAGTACTGATCTACTACGGGCCCGGAGGAGCCGATCCGGTGGAATTCCGGGACCGACGGTCAAAGTCCGGATGGGAGGATGCACGCTGCCGTTGTGCGCGCGATTTGCGTGCGGCGGTTGCGCGACCCTCCCGTCCCCGGTCAGAGACCAGGAAGACGGATGACCGAGATCGAGCGGTTCGAAGCGCCGATGCGTCGCGCGCTCGACCTCGCCGTGCGCGGGCCGCTCGTCGGCGGAAACCCGCAGGTCGGCTGCGTGCTGCTGGATGCCGACGGCCGCATCGTCGCGGAGGGGTGGCACCGCGGTGCGGGGACCCCGCACGCCGAGATCGACGCCCTCTCGCAGGTGACGGATGCCGACGGTCTCACCGCCGTCGTGACCCTCGAGCCGTGCAACCACACCGGCCGCACCGGGCCCTGCGCCGAGGCGCTCATCGCTGCCGGCGTCGGCAAGGTCGTCTTCGCGGTTCCGGACCCGGGGGCGACGTCAGGCCACGGTGCGGAGCGGCTCGCGGAGGCCGGCATCCCGGTGGTGCACGGCGTGCTGCACGACGGAGCCGAAACGCTTCTGCACCCGTGGCTCGAGGCGATGCGAC
>CAZCEE010000312.1:0-3355 GCA_964497165.1 uncultured Schumannella sp.
GACGCCGCCGCGGGCGCGAGCAGCACCACGTCGCCGTCCTGCGCGAGCGCTGCAGCCGCCCGTACCGCGACGAGCATCACCTCAGTCTCCGACTCGGCGACCTCGACGACGGGGACGCCGGGCGCGTGTCGCTCGAACGCTTCGCGCAGAGCGGCTCTGTCGATTCCGACCAGGACGGCGCCGCGCAACCTCGTCGCGTGGCGTTTCACAAGCGCGGCCGGGTCGACGCCCTTAAGCAACCCGCCCGCGATCCACACCACCGACTCGTAGGACGCGAGAGCCGCGTTCGCCGCGTGCGCGTTGGTTGCCTTTGAGTCGTCGACGAACCTGACCCCGTCGTGCTCGGCGATCAGCTCCGTGCGGTGGTGATCGAGCGCGAACGAGCGGATGGCATCCCGGATCGCCGCCGGCGGGATGCTCGCCGCTCGGGCGAGGGCCGCCGCGGCGAGCGTGTTGGCGATGCCGTGCGGCGTGCCGAGGCCAGAGGATCGGAGGTCGTCGAGGGTCGCCAGTTCGAGCGCGGAGCTGTGCCGCTCGTCAAGGAACGCACGGTCGACGAGGATGTCCTCGACGAGCCCGAGGTCACTCGGGCCGGGCACCCCGAGCCCGAAGCCGATCGCACGGCAGCCCTCTTGCACCTCGGCGTCTTCGACCATTTCGCGGGTCGCCAGATCGCCCTGGTTGAACACGCAAGCTACCCGCGTGTTCGCGTACACCTTGGCCTTTGCATCCCGGTAGCCTCTCGCCGATCCGTGCCAGTCGAGGTGGTCGTCGTCGAGGTTCAGGCACACGCTCGAGAGCGGGGCGAGTTCGCCTCCAGCGTTCCTGTTGATCCAGTGCAGCTGGTAGCTCGAGAGTTCGATCACGAGCACGTCGAACCCCGACGGGTCGCGGATCGCGTCGAGCACGGGAATGCCGATGTTGCCGGCCGGCGCCGCCCGCACGCCGCCCGCGACGAGCATGCCGGCAGCGAGTTGGGTCGTCGTCGTCTTGCCGTTCGTTCCCGTGATGCAGATCCAGTCGGCGGGCTCCCCGTCGGCGCGCGGGACCTTGTCGCGCAGGCGCCAGGCCAGTTCGATGTCGCCCCACACCGGGATGCCGCGCTCGGCCGCCCAGAGCAGGAGCGGGTGATCGGGGTGGTAGCCGGGCGAGACGACGACCAGCTCGGGGTCGAACTCGGGCAACGTTTCGGGCACCGCCGATTGGTCGACCTGAAGTTCGAGCCGCGCGCCGATCACGTCGAGCATCTGCACGTGCTTTTCAGCTGCCGTGGCACCGATGACGAGAACGTCGGCGCCGAGTTCGACGAGGGTGTCGGCCACCGAGAACCCGGTGACGCCGACCCCGAGAACGACGGCCCGCAGCCCCGCCCAGTCGGCGCGCCAGCTCGTGAGCCCGGCGAGATCGCGTGGCGCCGTGCTCAGCGGCTGACCCACTCGAGATAGAAAGTGCCGACGCCTGCCGCGACGAAGAGCGCGGCGATGAGCCAGAAGCGTACGACGATGGTGATCTCGGCCCAGCCCTTGAGCTCGAAGTGGTGCTGCAGGGGGCTCATCAGGAACACCCGCCGACCCTGGCCGAATCGCCACTTCGTCACCTTGAAGTAGGCCCGCTGGATGATCACCGAGCTGGTGACGATGATGAACAGACCGGCGATCAGCACGAGCAGCAGTTCGGTGCGGGTCAGAATCGCGAGGGCGGCGAGGGCACCGCCGAGGCCCATCGAACCGGTGTCGCCCATGAAGATCTTCGCCGGCGAGGTGTTCCACCACAGGAACCCGATGAGCGCGCCGCACAGCGCGGCGGCGGCCACCGCGAGGTCGAGCGGGTCACGCACCTCGTAGCACTTGTAGAAGGTGGACGACCCGATGACGTTGTCGTTGAAGCAGGACTGGTTCGCCTGCCAGAAGCCGATGAAGATATAGGCCGAGATCGCGAAGATCGCCGCGCCGCTGGCGAGACCGTCGAGGCCGTCGGTGACGTTGACCGCATTCGAGGTGCTGGTCGTGATGACGTTCACCCAGACGACGAAGAGCACGAACCCGACGACCGATCCGAAGGCGAACAGGTTCAACCAGTCGATGTCTCGCACTGCCGAGATGTGGGTCGACGCGGGAGTGAGATCGTTTTCGTCGCGGAAGTTCTCGGTGATCGCGAAGACCGCGAAGACGGTGCCGACGATCACCTGACCGATGATCTTCGTCCAGCCGCCGATGCCGAGGCTGCGCTGGTTGCGAATCTTGGCGAAATCGTCGACGAATCCGACGAGCCCGAGGCCGAACGCCATCCCGAACACCAGAACGCCGACCATCGTCCAGGGAACCCCGGCAACCAAGTGGCCAAGGACGTACCCGAGGAATGCGCCGACGAGAAAGACGATGCCGCCCATCGTCGGGGTGCCGCGCTTGGTGTGGTGACTCTGCGGTCCGTCGTCGCGGATGAACTGACCCCACCCGATTTTGGTGAACAGGCGGATGAAGAGCGGCGTGAGGAAGAGCGTGAAAGCGAGGGAGAAGGTGCCGGCGAACAGGAGGGCGATCATCTAGCTCACACCTCCGAGTCGGTCGCCGAGGAACCTGAGCCCCGCGGACTTGGAAGACTTCACGAGTACGACGTCGCCGGACCGGAGTTCTCCCCGAAGGAGATCGTAGGCCGCGTCGGCATCGGCGACGAACACCGACTCCCCGTCCCACGACCCCTCGAGACCCGCCGCCGCGTGGATGTGGCGCGCCCGCTCCCCGACGACGACGAGCTGCGCGATGTTGAGCCGCACGACGAGCCGCCCGATGCGGTCGTGCTCCTCTTGGGCGTACTCCCCGAGTTCGGCCATCTCGCCGAGCACGGCGATCGAGCGCCCCGGGCCGCCTCTGGTGATTTGGGCGAGCGTTTTGAGCGCTGCTGCGGTCGAGTCGGGGCTCGCGTTGTAGGCGTCGTTGATCACGGTGACGCCATTGCCCGGCTCTAACACCTCCATGCGCCAGCGTTCAGCCCGCGGCACGGACTCGATCGCTGCGATCGCCCGCTCAACCGGGATGCCCAGTTCGCGGGCCGCCACGAGGGCGGCAAGCGCGTTGGTCACGTGGTGCTCGCCCAGGATGCGCAGGGCGACCGGGAGGCGCGCGCCGTCGGCGAGGTAGTCGAAGGTCGTGCCGGTGGCGGTCGCCTGCACGTCGTCCGCGCGGAGGTCGTTGCCGTCGCCGAGCCCGAAGCGCACGACACGGGCCTGCGTCAGCTTCGCCATCTCGTCGACCCGCGGGTCGTCGCCGTGCAGCAACGCGACGGCTTCCGCGGGGAGCTCGGTGACCATCTCGGCCTTCGCGCTCTGCACGGCGTCGATGCCGCCGAATTCGCCGGC
>CAZCEE010000313.1:0-3350 GCA_964497165.1 uncultured Schumannella sp.
ATCCGGCTCCCGGGCCACGACCAGAGGAACCGCGGCCCGTAGGCGCGCCCGCACATCGCGTAGTTCGCGGCCCCGAACGATCCGCCGATGATGACGGTGAGCTTGGGCACCCGCGCGATGGAGACGGCGGTGACCATCTTCGCGCCGTCCTTCGCGATGCCCCCGGCTTCGGCATCCGTTCCGACCATGAAGCCCGCGGTGTTCTGCAGGAACAGCAGCGGGATGCCGCGCTGGTCGCACAGTTCGATGAAGTGCGCGCCCTTCTGCGCGGAGGCGCTGAACATCACGCCGTTGTTGCCGATGATGCCCACCGGGTGGCCGTGGATGCGGGCGAAGCCGGTGACGAGGGTGTCGCCGTACTCCTTCTTGAACTCCTGGAACGCGCTGCCGTCGACGAGCCGCGCGATGACCTCGCGCGCGTCGTACGGGGCGTGCGGGTCGACGGGCACGACGCCGTACAGCTCGTCGGGGTCGACCACCGGCTCGAAGGCCTCGAGCACCTCCCACACCGGGGCGGGAGTCGGCGGAAGGGTCGCGACGATGCCGCGCACGATCTCGAGCGCGTGCTCGTCGTTCTCGGCGAGGTGGTCGGTGACGCCCGAGCGCCTCGCGTGCAGGTCGCCGCCGCCGAGCTCTTCGGCGCTCACGATCTCGCCGATCGCGGCCTTCACAAGGGGTGGCCCGCCGAGGAAGATCGTGCCCTGGTTGCGCACGATCACGGTCTCATCACTCATTGCCGGCATGTAGGCGCCGCCGGCGGTGCACGAGCCGAGCACGGCGGCGATCTGCGGGATGCCTTCGGACGACAGCCGCGCCTGGTTGAAGAAGATGCGCCCGAAGTGTTCGCGGTCGGGAAACACCTCGTCTTGCATCGGCAGGAACGCCCCGCCCGAGTCGACGAGATAGATGCAGGGCAGGCGATTCTCGAGGGCGATCTCCTGTGCGCGCAGGTGCTTCTTGACCGTCGCCGGGAAATAGGTGCCCCCCTTCACGGTCGCGTCGTTGCACACGACGAGCACCTGACGCCCGGCGACGATCCCGATGCCGGCGATGACCCCCGCACCAGGAGTCGGCCCGTCGTAGAGCTCGTGCGCGGCGAGTGGCGCGATCTCAAGGAACGGGCTGCCCTCATCCAGCAGTCGCTCGACCCGGTCGCGGGGCAGCAGTTTGCCGCGTGCGACGTGCTTGGCGCGTACCGCCTCGGTTCCGCCCTCCGCTGCGGCGGCGAGGGTCGCCCGCAGCTCGGCGGCGAGCGCCCGCTGCGCCGCGTCGTTCTCGACCGACGCAGGTGCCGACGGGTCGTGGGCGCTCACCAGAGTGCTCATCGGGGGCCCCCTGAGAGAAGGGCGAGTCCCGGCTCGGCGAGCAGTGCCCCGACCTCGGCGAGGAAACGCGACCCCTGCTCGCCGTCGACGAGACGGTGGTCGAACGAGAGGCTGAGGGTGAGCACCTCGCGTAGCGCTATCTCGCCGCGGTACTCCCACGGGCGCCGCACGGCGGCCCCGACGGCGAGGATGCCCGCCTCGCCGGGGTTGAGGATCGGGGTGCCGGCGTCGATGCCGAAGATGCCGATGTTGGTGATCGTGAAGGTGCCGCCGCGCAGACGCTCGACGGGCGTGCGGCCGGCGCGGGCGACGGCGGTCAGCTCGGAGAGGCGTTCGGCGAGGTCGAGCAGGCCGAGCGAGCCGGCATCCGGGATGTTCGGCACGATGAGCCCGCGCTCGGTCGCCGCCGCGATGCCGAGGTTGACCGTGCCGTGCTGCACGATCTCCTGTGCGGCGTCATCCCACGAGCTGTTGAGTGACGGATGCCGCCCGAGCGCCTCGCAGACGGCGTGGGCGACGAGCGTGAGCAGGGTGACCCTCGTGCCTTCCGCGAGCGGGTGCTCGCGGAGGCGAGCCAACAGATCCATCGTCGGGGTGACGTCGACGGTGAGGAACTCGGTCACGTGTGGCGCGGTGAATGCACTCGCGACCATCGCCGCAGCGGTGTGCTTGCGCACGCCCGTGATCGGGATGCGGGTGTCGCCGACCGGAGCAGCGACGGCGCCAGCGGCGGTTGACCCCGCGGCGGGCGACCCGGCGGCGGCTTCGATGTCGGCGCGCGTCACCAGGCCGTGCTCGCCCGTTCCGGTCAGCGACTCAACGTCGATGCCGAGGCGGCGGGCGAGTACCCGCACCGGGGGAGTCGAGGGTTGACGCTCGGGCCGACGCGTCTCTGTGGTTCGCGCTGGAGCGGCGATCGTGGTTGCACGGGAACGGGACCGCCGCTGGGGACGCCCCGAGTGGTCGGCGGTCGCCCCGTACCCGACAAGATTCGGGGGCGTGGGCTCGTCGGCCTCCGGGTCGCCCTCATCGGAGTCGGCGAGCTCGAACGTCACCAGAGGCGCGCCGACGCTCACCGTCTCGCCCTCGCGCGCGTGGAGCGTCGTCACGATCCCCGCGCAGGGGGCGGGCACCTCGACGAGGGCCTTCGCCGTCTCGACTTCGGCGATGATCTGGTTGAGCTCGACGCTGTCGCCCACGGCGACCCGCCACGCGACGAGGTCGGATTCGGTGAGCCCCTCGCCGAGGTCGGGCAGGCGGAACTCCCGGCTGGTCACGACCCCACCTCGGCGCCCGTGCGGCCAAGCACACGGTCGACGCCGTGCAGGATGCGATCGAGGTCGGGCAGGTGGTGTCGCTCGAGCTTCGCCGGCGGGTACGGGATGTCGTGGCCGGTCACCCGTACGGGAGCTGACTCCAGATGGTTGAAGCAGCGTTCGGTGACGGCGGCGGCGATCTCGGCACCGAGCCCACCGGAGCGCGCGGCTTCGTGCACGATGACGAGCCGCCCGGTGCGGCGCACCGAGGCCTCGACGGGTTCCAGGTCGAGCGGCGACAACGACCTCAGGTCGATGACCTCGACCGACACGCCCTCGTCGGCTGCAGCGATCGCGGCGTCGAGCGCGGTCGGCACAAGCGATCCGAAGGTCACGACGGTGACGTCGTCGCCGACGGTGAGTACTCGGGAGCGGCCGAGCGGGGGCGCGGTCGCGAGGTCGGTGTTCTCGTCGACCTCACCTTTCAGGTGGTAGCGACGCTTGGGCTCGAAGAAGATCACCGGGTCGTCGCAGGCGATCGCCTGACGCAGCATGGTGTGCGCATCCTGGGGGCTGGCCACCGACACGACCCGCAGCCCTGGCGTGTGCGCGAAGTAGGCCTCGGGCGAGTCGGAGTGGTGCTCGGCCGAGCCGATTCCGCCGCCGACCGGGATGCGGATCGTGATCGGCAAGCTCACGATGCCGCGGGTTCGGGCGTGCATGCGGGCGAGCTGGGAGACGATCTGGTCGAAGGCCGGGTAGACGAAGC
>CAZCEE010000314.1:0-3342 GCA_964497165.1 uncultured Schumannella sp.
GCCGTCGAGCCGCGCGATGTCGAGGTAGCCGTGCTCGGCATTGCCTGCGAGCGCGGCAAGCCGTTCGACGACGGCGGCGCTCGCCCGGTCGCCCGCCGCATGGCCGCCCATGCCGTCGGCGACGGCGAACACGGGAGGCCCGACGAGCACGCTGTCTTCGTTCACCGCGCGCTTGCGCCCGACGTCGCTGCGACCCGCCCAGTCGAGGACGAAGCCCCGGCGCTTTCCGGGCACGGTGAGTCGGTATCCGGAGCGGTCCCGGCCGACACTGCTCACGAGTCTCGCTCCGCAAGCGGCGGCAGGATGTCGAGCACGGCGCCTTCGCCGAGGTCGATGCGCGTTCCGGGTACGACCACGACCGATTCGCCGCGAATGAGGGTGCGCGGCGCGGCGCCCGGCAACTGCACGACGGTGCCGTTGGTCGAGCGCATATCACTCGCGACGAGGGCTCCGCCCACCACTTTCAGTTCCAGGTGCGTGGCCGACAGCTCTTTGCCGGGCGACGGCATCGTCACGAGACGCGGCTCCGGCCCGACATGGATGCGCGGCACGCTCGGCCGACGCCCCACATATACGGTCACGTCGATCACGACCTCGGTACCGTCGGCGAACAGAGCCCGAAACGCCGGCTTCGCCACAGCAGCGACAGCCGGGATGTCGACGGGGAGAGCAGGCTCGACAACCGCGTCGACGACGATCGGCAGCGGTCGCGGCTGCGGAGCGGGCGGCTCGACAAGCGCCGGCGGAACGACAGGCGCGGAGACGGCGCCCCGAGTGACGGTGTCCTCGAGATCCTCGCCGCGCGGCAGCGCCGGGGGTCGCGGAGCCGCGCGAACGGTGTCGTCGAGATCGGGCTCCACTCCCCTATCCTCCACCCGAGAGGCGACCGTCGACTCACGCAGCGCCGGAGGTCCGATCGTGTTCTCGGGTCGATCGGGGTAGGGGTCCCCGCTCCTTCGGCCCGAGGACACGATCGGTCCTCCAGCGCGTCCCGGCGAAACCGACGAGCTACTCCCCGATATAACTCATGACGTGTTTGATGCGCGTGTAGTCCTCGAACCCGTACATGGAGAGGTCTTTCCCGTACCCGGAGTGCTTGAAGCCACCGTGGGGCATTTCGGCGACGAGCGGGATGTGGGTGTTGATCCAGACGCAGCCGAAGTCGAGTTTCTTCGCGAACCGCATGGCTCGGCCGTGGTCGGCGGTCCAGACGCTCGATGAGAGGCCGTACTGCACGCCGTTGGCCCAGGTGAGGGCTTCGGCTTCGTCGCTGAAGGTCTGCACGGTGATGACGGGTCCGAAAAATTCGGTTTGGATGGCGTCGTCGTTCTGTTTGAGGTGGTCGACGATTGTCGGTTCGATGAAGTAGCCCTTGCCGTCTTTGCGCGTACCGCCGGTGACGATCGTTGCGTGTTTCGGGAGGGCGTCGATCATCCCGAGCACCCGGTCGAGTTGGTTGTGGTTGTTGACGGGGCCATAGAAGGTGTCGGGGTCTTTCGGGTCGCCGGTGGACACGTTGTCGGCCACGTAGTCGGCGAGCGCGGCGAGGAAGGCGTCGTGGGCGTCTGTGTGAACGAGCACGCGGGTGGCGGCGGTGCAGTCTTGGCCGGCGTTGAAGTAGCCGGCGATCGCGATGCCTTCGGCCGCTTTGGCCATGTCGGCATCGGGGAAGACGACGACGGGCGCTTTGCCGCCGAGTTCGAGGTGGACGCGCTTGAGGTCGGCGGACGCCGCTTTCGCGACTTCCATCCCGGCGCGTACCGATCCGGTGATCGACACCATCTGGGGGATCTTGTGGTCGATCATCAGGCCGCCGGTGGTGCGGTCGCCGGTGATGACGTTGAGGACGCCTTTTGGCAGGAATTCGGCGGCGACTTCGGCGAGCAGGAGGGTCGACTGCGGGGTGGTGTCGGAGGGCTTGAGCACTGTCGTGTTGCCGGCGGCGATTGCCGGGGCGATCTTCCACACCGCCATGTTGAGCGGGTAGTTCCAGGGCGTCACCTGGCCGATGACTCCGATCGGTTCGCGGCGGATCGACGAGGTGTGGTCTTTCAGGTATTCGGCGCTGGCGCGGCCTTCGAGGATGCGGGCGGCGCCGGCGTAGAAGCGGATCTGGTCGACGGAGAGCATGATTTCGTCGTCGACGAGCGTGGTGCGCGGCTTGCCGGTGTCTTGGGATTCGAGGTCGGCGAACTCGTCGGCCCGTTTCTCTATCTCGTCGGCGATGCGGAAGAGCGCGAGTTGTCGCTCTGACGGCGTCGACTCGCCCCACTCGTCGAAGGCGGCAGCGGCGGCCGTGTAGGCGGCATCCACGTCGGCTTTTCCCGACACTGGGGAGGTCGCGTAGGAATCCTCGGACGCCGGGTCGATGACGGGGAACGAGCTGTCCCCTTTCGCGTCGACGTATTCACCGTTGATGAAGTTGCGCAGCGTGCGATCAGCCATGCGCCCACCCTACTTCGCGGCGGTTTCTGCCGAAACTGGCGATTTCGTCACTGTGAGTGCTCTCAGATTGCGGAATCGCTTGCGGGGCCCCTCTACGGCTGTCAGGATCGCATCATGGCGCGCTCGAAGGCGGTGGCGCTCGATGAGGTCTCGAAAGGCATCATCGAGCAGCTGCAGGAGGACGGCCGACGCTCCTACGCCGAGATCGGCAAGGCGGTCGGCCTCTCTGAGGCGGCCGTGCGGCAGCGGGTGCAGAAGTTGACGGATGCCGGCGTCATGCAGGTCGTCGCGGTCACCGACCCCATGCAGCTCGGGTTCTACCGGCAGGCGATGATCGGCATCCGGGTGACGGGCGACACGACGCGCGTCGCCGAAGCGCTCGGCGCGATCCCTGCGGTCGACTATGTCGTGCTGACGGCCGGGAGCTTCGATGTTCTCGCCGAAGTGGTCTGCGAGTCCGATGAGGATCTCATCGAGCTGCTCAACCACCGCATCCGTGCGATCGAAGGCGTCGCCTCGACCGAGACGTTCGTCTATCTGAAACTGCAGAAGCAGTTCTACAACTGGGGTACCCGATGACCAGCACCACCCCGGCCGTTTCGGCCGCGATTGACGACTCCGCTCTCCAGCAGAAGGCGAAAGACCACCTCTGGATGCACTTCACCCGCCAGTCGGTGGTTGAGGAACACGGCGCCCCGATCATCGTCAAGGGCGACGGTCACCACATCTGGGATTCGAAGGGCAAGAAGTACTTCGACGGGCTCTCCGGGCTGTTCGTCGTCAACGCCGGTCACGGGCGGAAGCGCCTCGCCGAGGCTGCCGCGAAACAGGCGGAGGAGCTCGCGTTCTTCCCGATCTGGTCGTACGCGCATCCGAACGCGATCGAGCTCGCCGACC
>CAZCEE010000315.1:0-3340 GCA_964497165.1 uncultured Schumannella sp.
GGAGCCGTCGTGTCGCGGCGGGAGTTGTTTCCCCCGCCGCGAGCCCGCGGCTCCAGCCGCGGCAGAAAGCGACTGCTGTTGCTGCTGCTGCTGGTCTTGGCGGGGGGAGTCGGCGGGGTTGTGGTCCTGCAGGTGGGTGTCGGCGGTGATGACGGGAATGGATGTCGTCACGGTGGCCTGATCGGCGACGAGGCCGGAGATGTCGTGCTCGAGGGTGCGCAGCGGGTCGAGGCCGACCACCCAGGTGTCTTTCGAACCGCCACCCTGCGACGAGTTGACGACGAGTTGTCCCTCCGGCAGCGCGACCCGGGTGAGTCCGCCGGGCAGCACCCACACGTCGGTGCCGTCGTTAACCGCGAAAGGTCGCAGGTCGGCGTGCCGGGGCCGCAACCCGTCTTCGACGAGCGTCGGGATCGTCGAGAGTTGCACCACTGGCTGCGCGATCCAGCCGCGCGGGTCGGCCCGCAGGTGCACGCGCAATTCGTCGAGCTCCTGCTTGGTCGCGTCGGGTCCCACGACGAGGCCCTTGCCGCCCGAACCGGCGACGGGCTTCACGACGAGTTCGTCGAGGCGGTCGAGCACCTCCTCGAGCGCCCCCGGATCTTCGAGCCGCCAGGTGTCGACGTTCGGGATGATCGGGTCTTCGCCGAGGTAGTAGCGCATGAGGTCGGGCAGGTAGGTGTAGATGAGTTTGTCGTCGGCGACGCCGTTGCCGACCGCATTCGCGATGGTCACGTTGCCGAGCCGCGCGGCGAGCATGAGCCCCGGCGACCCGAGCATCGAGTCGGCGCGGAACTGCAGCGGGTCGAGGAACTCGTCGTCGACCCTGCGGTAGATCACGTCGACGCGGGTCGGGCCGGCGGTGGTGCGCATCCACACTCGGCCGCCGGAGCAGAACAGGTCGCGCCCTTCGACGAGTTCGACGCCCATGAGACGCGCGAGCAGGGTGTGCTCGAAGTACGCGGAGTTGTAGACGCCCGGGGTGAGCACGACGACGACCGGGTCTTCGACCCCTTCGGGCGCGGCTGCGCGCAGCGCCCCGAGTAGCCGGTTCGGGTAGTCGCCGACCGGGCGTACCCGCATCGACATGAACAGTTCGGGCAGGGTCTGAGCCATCACCCGGCGGTTCGAGATGACGTACGACACCCCCGACGGCACCCGCACGTTGTCTTCGAGCACCCGCCAGGCGCCGTTCTCGTCGCGGATGAGGTCGATGCCCGACACCTGGATGCGCACGTTGTTGGCGGAGACGATGCCGGCCGCTTCGCGGTGGAAGTGCTCGCTCGACGAGATCAGCCGCGCCGGGATGACGCCGTCTTTCACGGCGCGCTGTTCGCCGTAGACGTCGGCGAGGAACCGTTCCAGCGCCAGCACGCGCTGCTTGACGCCCGCCTCGACGGTGACCCACTCGGCCTGCGGGATGACCCGCGGAACGGCGTCGAGCGGGAAGGGCCGCTCTTCGCCGGCGAAATCGAAGGTGACGCCCTGCGCGAGGTACGACGAGGCGAGCGCCTCGGTGCGCCCGCGCAGTTCGGCCTGCGTCATCCGAGCGAGCGCAGTATGGATGTCGCGATACGCGTCGCGGGCGACATCCGCTCCGGCTACGGCGATGTCGGAGAACATCTCGTCCCACGGCGGAGCGCCCCGCCGCCGGGTGGCGGTGGCGCCGTAGCCGTCGAACAGGTCCGCCATGCTGCGAGCCTAGGGGCGGGATGTTGCGGCGGTGTTTCGATACGCGTCGCCGAAGGCGGCGCGACCTGCGGTCGCTACTCGACCACCGAGGTCACCCAGCGGTCGATGCCCGCACGACGAGTTCGGGCTGGAAGATGATCCGGCGGGGCGGCAGTTCGGGTTCGGCTGCCTCTTCGCGCAGGATGCGCAACGCCGTCGCGCCGATCTCGTGCCGTGGCTGCCGGATCGACGAGAGCGGCACGACGGCTGCACTCGCGAAGTCGATGTCGTCGAATCCGATGAGGGCGATGTCGTCGGGCACGCGCAGCGATCCCGACATGACGAGCGCCTGCAACAGCCCGACGGCGACGAGGTCGTTCGCGGCGAAGATCGCGTCGGGCCGTTCGGTGCGGGCAAGCAGCGTCTCCCCCAACATCCGCCCCTCGAGCACGGTGAGGGCGCCGATCTCGAGAACCTCGAGCGTCGCGTCTGGCACCTCGGCCATGGCGGCGCGCGCCCCGGTGAGGCGATCCGAGACCTGGCGGATCTCGAGCGGCCCGCCGGCGAACACCAGCCGCCGACGGCCCGTCGCCAGAAGGTGCTCGACGGCGAGGCGACCCCCCGCGATGTCGTCGACCGAGACCGAGCTGACGGCGGCATCCCGGCTTTCGCGGTCGACGAGTACGACGGGGGTGCCGCGCTCACGCAGTTGCCGCAGGCGAGGCTCGACGTCGCCGAACGGCGAGATGAGCACGCCGTGTACGCGCTGCTCTTCGAACAGGTCGAGGTACCCCGACTCGCGGCGGGCATCCTCCGAGGAGTTGCCGAGCAGCACCGAGAGCCCGTGCTTCGCCGCCTCGTCTTCGACTCCGCGGGCGACGTCGGTGAAGAACGGGTTGCGCACGTCGAGCACGACGAGTCCGACAGTGGTGCTTCGGCCGGCGCGGAGCTGCCGGGCGGCGTCGTTGCGCACGTAGCCGAGTTCGGCGATCGCGGCCCGCACCTTCGCGGTGGCCTCGGGCGAGACCTGCGGCGACCCGTTGAGCACGTTCGAGACGGTGCCGACCGAAACCCCGGCGAGGACGGCGACGTCGCGGATGCTGCTCGCGCGGGCGGTGGTCACGCTGCTATCCTGGCCGTTGAAACGATTCATTGCGACTCGACGCCGCAATCTCGCCGACTGTGATCGCCGACAAGGACGTCCCATGCCCGACTTCGCCGCCATCTCCGACCGCCTCGCCGAACAGGCGATCGAACTGCCCTCGTGGGCGTTCGGCAACTCCGGCACGCGCTTCAAGGTCTTCAGCCAGCCCGGCGTGCCCCGCGACCCGTTCGAGAAGATCGCGGATGCCGCCCAAGTGCACGCGCACACGGCACTCTCGCCGAGCGTCGCCCTCCACATCCCATGGGACAAGGTCGAAATGTTCGCCGACCTCAAGAAGCACGCCGAAGACCACGGAGTCGCCCTCGGCACCATCAACTCGAACACCTTCCAAGACGACATCTACAAGCTCGGCAGCCTCACCCACTCCGACAAGGGGGTGCGTCAGACGGCGATCGACCACCACTTCGACTGCATCGACATCATGGGCGAGACCGGCTCGCGCGACCTCAAGATCTGGCTCGCCGACGGCACCAACTACCCCGGCCAAGACGACATGCGCGGCCG
>CAZCEE010000316.1:0-3316 GCA_964497165.1 uncultured Schumannella sp.
GTCGAGCAGATCGTCGGCGGCCACCGACGCCGACGGCTCGCCGAGCCCGCTGGTGATCGCGGCCGCAGCCCCGATCGAAACCCCACCGGACGCGACCCCGGAGGCGACGCCGGACAACCACGGCGGGGGAGCATCCAACAACCGACCCACAGTGACGAGCTGCCGCGCCTCAACGCCCGACGCCCCCGTGACCCGCGCCACGAACCCGTCCGCTGTGCGATCGCCGGTGCGTTGCGCCAACCCCGAATACCCGAGCTCACGGTCAGACCGCCGTTCCACCTCACCCGCGAGCAGGGCGGTGCACGCATCTACTCGCCGTTTCGCCGCCGCCACCACGCCCAACAGCCGCTCCAACTCGGCGTCAGACGCACGCGCTACACCGGAGAGCTCGGGGAGCTCGATCACGGTCGCGGCGGAAGGCACGATTCATCCATTCAGAGAAAGATACGAAACTAGTGTGGCATGCACGATCGATTCTATCGAACACGCGTACACTCCCGCAAGCACTTTCCACATACGCCGACGGGAGTACAGACGGCATCCCGCCGACGTACGCGGCGACCCCCCGCGAGCCGCCAAAATCGGAGCATGACCTCCCGCCGCATCCTGACGTTCCTCGCGCTCCCGCTCGCCGCAGCGGTGCTCCTCGCCGGCTGCAGCACCACCTTCCGCCCTGACCATCTCGACACCGACCCGTCGACGACGGCGGATGACCTGATGGCCGCGCCGACCGACTGTGCGCTACTCGTGCCGAGCGCCGCCGACCGCGGCTTCGCCCAGGTGACCGTCGACCCGCAGTATGAAGACGACTCCGACCTGGCGGGCATCCAACAAGCGGGCGGGACGGTGTGCTTCTTCGCCGACCCCGCCGCCGGAACGGTGTACCACGAGGGTGTGCAACTCATTCAGGGCAACGAGGGGACCCGCAAGGAACGTCGTTGGGAACGCGACGGCCTCCTCGCCGTCGACGGCGTCGGGGATGTCGCGTTCTACACGGCGATCTCGAACGAGGTGAACGGCGACTGCTCATCCGAGTTGCGCGTACTCAGCGGCCACTACTACGTGCAGCTGGGCGCGGCTCCGTCCGCGGATGTCGCAGCCCTCACCCCCTTCGCGACCGACGCGATCGCCGCGCTGGGGTAGTCAGCGCTGACCAACTACTGCACGGCAGCGGTGAGTCGTGCGAGGTTGTCGAGAACTCGGACGCGCACCGGACGGGCCACCCATTCGTCGAGGGTGAGTTCTCGCGACATGGCGCGGTTGGCATCCTCAATCACCCGCAATTCGCGCAGGAACTGCTCGCCGCGCACCATGACCGAGATCTCGAGGTCGAGGCTGAACGAGCGCATGTCCATGTTGCTCGAGCCGATGACCGAGACCTGGTCGTCGATCGTGAGGTGCTTGGAGTGCAGGATGGTCGGCCCGGCGTAGAGCCAGATCTTCACCCCCGCGCGAAGCAGCGTCTCGTAGTACGACCGCTGCGCGTGGAAGACGAGGAACTGGTCGCCGATCTCTGAGACGAAGAGTTCGACATCGAGGCCCGACTGCGCGGCGGTGGTGATCGCGTAGAGCATCGAGTCGTCGGGCACGAAATAGGGCGAGGTGAGCACGACCCGCTTCTGTGCCGCGTAGACGAGCGAGTTGAACAGCCGCAGGTTGTTCTCGCCGTCGAACCCGGGGCCGGAGGGGACGACCTGGCAGTCGATGTGGCCTTCGCCGGTGGTGCGCGCCGGCGCCGCCTCACGTTCAAGCAGTTCGCCGGTTTCGGAGTACCAGTCGGTGACGAACAGCGCGTCGATGCCGGTGACGACCGGACCTTCGAAGCGCACCATATAGTCCTTCCAGTGCAACCCCCGACGGTGGTTGCGCCAGCGCTGGTACCCGGTCTCGATGACGTTCTGCGAGCCGGTGAAGGCGACAGCGCCGTCGACGACGAGCAGCTTCCGGTGGTTGCGCAGGTCGGGGCGCTGGAGCTGACCGTGGAACGGGCGGAACGGCAGCATCCGCCGCCACTGCACACCCATCTTGTTGAGCCGCTTCACGGTGCGGCGGTAGCCCGGGTACTGCGCGTTGCCGAGATGGTCGAGCAGCACGCGTACGACCACGCCGCGGCCGTGCGCCTCCTCGAGGGCATCGAAGAAGTCGGCGGTCGCGTCGTCGAGCGACAAGATGTAGAACTCGCAATGCACGGTCTTCTTCGCGGCCAGGATCGCCGCGGTCATCTGTGCGAGCGACTCGGTGTTGTCGTTCCACATCTGGGCGCTGTTGCCGCCGACGAGCGGCATCGAGCCGAGGGTGCGGTTGAGCTCGACGATCGGCTCGAGCCAGGGCGGCCACGGCGGGTCGCGTTTCACCAGGTCGAAACCTTCGGTGGTGTCGAGGATGTACTCGTTGATCTCGCGCTGTTTGCGGCGGCGGGCGCGCGGTAGGCGGGCGCGGCCGAGAATCAGAAACAGGATGATGCCCACGTAGGGCAGAAACCAGATCGCCAGCAACCAGGCGAGCGCGGTCTGCGGCCGCCGGTTCTTCGGCACGAAGATGAGGGCCAGGATGCGCGCCGCGAAATCGGCGGCCAGGGCGATGACGACGACGACGGCGACGATCGTCCCGGAGTCCATGCGCACAGTCTGGCAGCGGCGGGTGGCCGCTGGACCTACCGGGCTCGGCTAGCTACCGGAAGTTGAGGAACTGCAGGGCGACGTCGAGGTCTTTGCCCTTCAGGAGGGCGATGGTCGCCTGAAGGTCGTCGCGGCTCTTCGACTGCACGCGCAGCTCGTCGCCTTGGATCTGGCTCTTGATCGTCTTCGGGGCTTCGTCGCGGATGATCTTCGCGATCTTCTTCGCGTCTTCGCTCGAGATGCCCTGCTTGATGGCGGCTTCGATGCGGTACTCCTTGCCGCTCGGGAACGGCTTGCCCGCATCCAATGACCGCAGCGAGATGTTGCGCTTGATGAGTTTCTGCTCGAAGACTTCGAGCACCGCTTTGACGCGCTCCTCGGCGTTGGCTTTCATGAGGATCTTCTCGCCCGACATCTCGAGCGACGCGTCGACGCCTTTGAAGTCGTAGCGCTGCTGGATCTCTTTCTGCGCCATGCCGAGGGCGTTCTGCACCTCCATGCTGTCGACCTTGCTGACGATGTCGAACGAGGAATCTGCCATGCCGCCATGGTAGAACGTGTCGGTGCGCGCGGCCCCCAGAACGATCCTGATCGTGGCCGCCGTGCTGGTCACGCTCGGCGTCGTCGCGACGGCGATGCTGGTGTTCCTGGCGCCGCGGGTGCCCGGGATGCCGGGGCTCGACCCGGTCGCCGAAGAG
>CAZCEE010000317.1:0-3316 GCA_964497165.1 uncultured Schumannella sp.
CCCGACCCGGCCGGTCTCACCGGTCGAGTACGGCGGGAAGTTGTAGTGGTGCAGGTAGCGCTTCTTCTTGACCGGGGCCAGCGAGTCGATCTGCTGCTCCATCTTGAGCATGTTGAGGGTCGTGACCCCGAGGATCTGGGTCTCGCCGCGCTGGAAGATCGCCGAACCGTGGACGCGCGGGATGACCTGCACCTCGGCGTCGAGCGCCCGGATGTCGGTCAGGCCGCGGCCGTCGATGCGGATGCCTTCGGTGAGCACGCGGGTGCGCATGATCTTCTTGCTGACCGACTTGTACGCGGCGCTCACCATCGGCGGCACCTCACCGCTCAGCTCGCCGGCTTCGACCTTGGAGTTGATCACGGTCTTGACGCGCTCCTTGAGGGCGTCGTCGGCGTTCTGACGCTCGACCTTGTCGGCGATCTGGTAGATGCCCTTGAGCTCGTCGTAGGCGATCTCGGCGACGGCGTTGTAGGCCTCGTCGGAGTACGGCGGGAACAGCGGGAACTCCTGCACGGGCTTCGCGGACTGCGCCGCGAGCTCCTGCTGGGCCTTGATCAGCTGACTGAGGAACGGCTTCGCCGCTTCGAGACCCTGCGCGACGACGGCCTCGTCGGGCTTGATCGCACCGGAGCGGATGAGCTCCCAGCTACCTTCGGTCGCTTCGGCTTCGACCATCATGATCGCGACATCCTCGTTGCCGTTGGCGTCGGTCACGAGGCGGCCGGCGACGGTGAGGTCGAAGACGGCCTCGGCGAGCTGGCTGAACTTCGGGAAGGCGACCCACTGGCCGTCGATGAGGGCGAGGCGGATGCCGCCGACCGGGCCGTAGAACGGCAGGCCGGAGATCTGCGTCGACGCCGAAGCGGCGTTGATCGCGAGCGCGTCGTAGAACTCGTCGGGCGCGATGCTCAGCACCGTGATGACGATCTGCACCTCGTTGCGCAGGCCTTCGACGAAGGTCGGGCGCAGCGGGCGGTCGATGAGACGGCAGACGAGGATCGCTTCGGTCGAGGGGCGGCCCTCGCGACGGAAGAACGATCCGGGGATCTTTCCGGCGGCGTACGAACGCTCTTCGACGTCCACCGTCAGCGGGAAGAAGTCGAACCCGTCACGCGGGTGCTTTCCGGCACTGGTCGCGCTCAGGATCATCGTGTCTTCGTCGAGGTACGCGGCGACCGCGCCCTGCGACTGCTGCGCGAGCCGACCGGTTTCGAACCGGACGGTGCGCTTGCCGAACTTGCCGTTGTCGAGAACGGCTTCGGCGAACTTGATTTCGGGACCCTCCAAGGGGGGCCTCACTTTCGTTGGTTGAGTAGCCCGCGAAGCGGGCGTGTCGAAACCAAGAGCAGGAGCATGCACAGAACTACCCGCTGCCTTTCGACAGCTCATCGGCGATCTGGCCAACAGTAGAAGTGCTCCGTGCGCCTATTCGCTAGGAAGACCACCACCGGTGACCAGCTCTGTGCCGGCCTGCTCCGGGTATCGGCTGTCGATTGACAGCCTCGGACATGCTACCAGCTGACTCCCAGATGCCAGCCTGGACATCGCCGTGCGGCGGGTCTTGACTGAAGACATCCGCGTCATCGCTTGATCGAAGGAGATCCCATGACCACCGTCGCCCGCGTCACCACCATCACCGCGCGCAGCACGAAGAGTTTCGAGGACGCCGCCCGCGAGGGTATCGCTCGCTCCAACAAGACGCTGCGCAACGTCTCGGGCGCCTGGGTGAAGGAGCAGAAGGTCGAGGTCGCCGACGGGGCGATCATGGCCTGGCAGGTCACCCTCGAAGTCACCTTCGTGCTCGACGACTGAGGCTCTGCCGCCGCTGAACCGCCGCCGGGTCACCGGTTGTTCATCCAACCGCAGTAGAGAGGCGGCATGGATGAGGTGACCCGCGCGCTGCTCGAGCTCGCCTCATCGCCGTGGCTCTATCCGGCGCTGTTCCTACTCGTGGTCGCCGACGCGTTCCTCGTCGTGCTGCCGAGCGAGACGGTCGTCGTCGCGCTCGGCGCGCTCGCCGGCGCGACCGGGGAGCCAGCTGTTCTGGTGCTGCTGCCCGTCGCGGCCGTCGGCGCAATGGTGGGCGATTCGCTGTGTTACCTGATCGGCCGACGGATCGGCGTCGACCGCTGGGCCTGGCAACGGCGGGGACCGGTCGCCGCTGCTCTCACCCGCGTGCGCAGGACAGTGCTCATCCGGCCTGCCGTACTCATCTTCACCGCCCGCTACATCCCGTACGCCCGCATCGCCGTCAATCTCTCGGCGGGCGCCGTCGGGCTGCCGGTGCGCCGGTTCCTACCGCTCACGGCGGTCGCGGGCACCGCGTGGGCGGTGTACAACCTGACCGTCGGTGCGCTGTTCGGCGGCGCCCTGTCCGCGACACCCCTCCTCGCGGTCGGAGTCTCCGTTGTTGTGGCGATCACCCTCGGTGTCACCGTCGACCTCGTCGTGCAGCGGGTCGCCGCACTGAGAGCTTCCCGAGCATCCGCTGAACCGTAGTGCCGCGTCCTTATCGTTGAAGAATGGCCAATCACATCGCGATCGCCGAAGCCGCCGTCGGTGCCCCGATCGCCGAGGTCTGGGCGGCGCTCACGGACACCGAGGTGCTCGGCGCGATCATGTTCGGATCCACCGTCGAGACCGACTGGCAGGTCGGCTCGCCGATCGTCTACCGCGGCGAGTGGGAGGGCAAGCCCTTCGAGGATCGCGGGGTCGTGATCGAGGTCACCGAACCGACGAGGCTGCGGGTCAGTCACGAGACACCGGGCAGCGATGCCACTCATGAGGTGAAGTACGAGTTGAGCGACCTCGGCGACACCACGCACGTGAAGGTCACGCAGGATCACAACGCGTCGACCGAGGCCGCGGCGGAGTCGTCGCAGAACTGGCAGGCGATGTTGCAGGCCCTCAAGCGCGCGGTCGAGCACCCCGCCTAGTCTTGAGGGATGGCCACCCGCGACCTGACTTCCGAGAACTTCGAGTCGACAGTTCTCGAGCCCGACGCCGAATCCGGCATCGTTCTCGTCGACTTCTGGGCCGAGTGGTGTGGACCGTGCCGTGCGTTCGCTCCGATCTACGGCGCCGCCGCCACCGATAACCCGGATGTCGTGTTCGCCAAGGTTGACACCGAAGCGAACCCCGACCTGTCGGGGGCGATGAACATCCGCTCCATCCCGACGTTGATGATCTTCCGCGACGGCATCGGCGTGGTCTCGCAGGCGGGCGCGCTCCCCCGCCCCGCGCTCGACGGCCTGCTAGGCCAAGTGCGCGCGCTCGACATGGACGCGGTGCGCGCCGAGGTGGCCGCGCAGCAGGC
>CAZCEE010000318.1:0-3308 GCA_964497165.1 uncultured Schumannella sp.
GGTCGGGCCGGGCGCGCCCTCCGCGACCGCCGCGACGCTGCGCGAACGGCTCCCGCTGGCGCTGGTCGTCGCCATCGGTACGGGGCTCCTGCTCGGAGGCCTGACGAGCAGTCAGCCGGTTCTGCTGGTCGTGCTGGGAACGATCGGGTCGGTTCTCGCGATCGTCGCCCTTCGCCGGCTCACGCCACCGGGCACCCTGCGCGCCGCTCGCGGGCTTCCAGCCGCCGTCCTCGTCCGCGGCATCATCACCTTCGCGTTCTTCGCCGTGGACGCCTACATCGCCCTGGCCCTCGTGGAGTGGCGCGGGCTCAGCGCGACCGAGGCCGGTCTCAGCCTGACTGCCGCGACGCTGACCTGGACCGCCGGCTCCTGGATCCAGGCCCGCCTCTCGTCGCGCTTCCCGCCCGAGCGGTTCGTGCAGGCCGGGATCGCGGTGCTGATCGCCGGGCTCGCGAGCTTCCTCCTCGTGTTACATCCCCAGCTGTCACCGTGGCTCGCGGTGCCGACGGTGGCCATCGCGGGTCTCGGCATGGGTCTGGCGTACTCTCCGCTGGCCCTCATCGTGCTACGCGAGGCGTCGGGAGCCGAACAGGGCCGGGCATCATCGGCGCTGTCGCTCACGGACTCGGTCGGGACCGCCCTCGGGATCGGCATCACCGGGGCCGCCGTCGCTGCCTCGGTCCGGGATACCGCGGCTCCCGTACGCGGCCTGGTGGTGGGATTCATCGTCGCCGTCTCGGTGGCCGGGCTGGGGCTGCTGTTGAGCAGCCGCCTCCGCGTGGCGCCGCGATCGGAGAGGGGTTCGGCGGCCGTCCCGGCCGCGAGGCCCTGACGCTCGGCACGAGCCTGGCCCCAGGCGTCGCGGCGCCGCACCGCAATCCGTCCATTCGCGTCACCAGGGCCTCCGGACCCATTGCCCTGAGCCGTCGCGGAGGGTATGGTCCCGCGGGCACCCCGTCATCGCAACGCCCGACGAGCCGCACGTGGGGGCCGTGCACACGCTCGCCGACGTTTTTGGAGCGTGCCTTGTTCGCCAGATCCCGCCGCCAGGTGTCGATCCTTCTTGCGGTCGCATTCCTCTTCGTCGCCGTAGTACCGGCCGCGTCGGCCGCGCCACCGGTGCTCGCCAGCGATGCCGCGGCCGAAGGTGGCCGGCTGATCGTGATGTGGCGCACCCGCGCGCCCCGGCAGCTCGGGATCGCCGGCATCGATCGTGTCGCTTCGAGCGGCGTCGATCAGCGGAGCGTCGTCTTCGCGAGATCGGGCCAGGCCGGTACCGTGGCGCGCGCCCTGCGGGCCGATCCTCGCGTGCTCGCGGTCGTCCCGGACGCGGAGGTCAAGGCCTCGGTCTGGCCGGCGGACGGGACGCCGGATGACCCGGAATTCCCGGATCAGGATGATCTCGACCAGATCAACGTCCCGGAGGTGTGGCCGACGACCACCGGCGACTCGTCGGTCGTCGTGGCTGTCATCGACAGCGGGGTCGAGCTGACGCACCCGGACCTCGCCGGCGTCAACATCGTCGCCCCACGAAACGAGATCTGGAACAACACCGACGTCACCGACGAGCTGGGTCACGGCACCCATGTGGCCGGAACGATCTTCGCCCAGACCGATAACGCAACCGGGATCGCCGGCATCGCATCGACGAGCACCCTGATGCCGATCAAGGTCCTCGACAAGTTCGGTGTCGGATCCGTGTCGGACGTGCTCGACGCGGTCGACTGGGCACGAACGCACGGCGCGGACATCATCAACCTGTCCCTCGGCGGTTTCCTCAGTCGGGAGCAGGTCGCCCTCACCCAGCCCACGTTCAGCGCCGCGCGCTCGGCGGGCATCCTCACCGTGGCCGCGTCCGGGAACACCGGATCGAACCTGGTGGAGTACCCGGCGGCCCTCCACGGCGTCGTGTCGGTCGGGGCGGTCGACGGGTCGGACGTCCTCGCCGAGTTCTCGACGTTCAACCGTGCTGTCGACATCACCGCTCCCGGCGTGGATACGCTGTCGACGACGCTGGGCGACTACGCACGCGAAAGCGGGACCAGCATGGCCAGCCCGCACGTTGCGGGCGGAGCGGCCCTCGTCTGGTCGGCGCGCCCCGGTCTCGACGTGGCCGAGCTCGAGACGGTCCTGCGAACCAGTTCCGTCGATCTCGGCGATCCGGGCCGCGACAACATGTTCGGCTCCGGCCGCCTCGACGTCCTCGCGGCGCTGAGCGAGCCGATCGCCGACCCCCTGCCGGACCTCGAGCCGGCTCCGGGGATCACTGATCCGCTGGTAGTCACCTTCACGTCGCCGACGGCTCCCGTGACCCAGACGGGCCGCTCCTTCACCGTCTCGTGGACGTCGAGCCACGCCGTCATCGACGGGATCCTGATCCGCCAGACCTGGAACCTGGCCGGGAGCACGTGCCCCGACCTCGAGTCCCCACCCGACGACTCCGTCGCCCTGGAGCTCGTGTCGCCCACCCTCGACACCGGGTTGAAGGTTGGCGCCTGCCATCGCTGGACGATCCTCGCCATCGACGAGGAAGCGGAGATCGCCTTCGCCACGAGCGAGCCGGTCAAGGTCGTCGATACCACCAGGCCGACCATCAAGTCACGCACGCCGGCACCGAATGCGACCCGCGTGGCCCGGACGACCTCCGTGAAGGTCAGGTTCTCGGAACCGGTCAAGGGGGTGTCCTCGACCACGCTTCGCCTGAAGAACCTGCGGACGGGCCTTTGGGTCCGCACCAAGGTGACGTACTCCGCGGCCACCCGGACCGCGACCATCGATCCCGTACGGACGATGTTCCGGAACCAGCGATATGCGGTCTACGTTACGAACGGGGTCCGGGATACGAGCGGAAATCGGCTCGCTCCGGCCCGCTGGTCGTTCCGAACCAGGCCCTGACGCGGGCCGCGATAGGAAGACCGGAGGCCGGCCCGCGCACGTCCGCTCGCGGGGGCGGTGCCAGCCTGCGGCCTCGAGCCGAATCCTGGGCGGGCGTCCGTCCCGCCCTGCGGTAGACTTTCCGCCGGTCCCGTGGCGGACCGTCCGGCCATCCGCCGCAGCCCATCTACCGACCCGCTCAGAGGTCCTCAGCCGATGTCCGCCGAGTCGCTCCGCGAGAAGATCCGCGAGATCCCCGACTTCCCGAAGCCCGGCATCCTCTTCTACGACATCACGACGCTGCTCAAGGATCCGGCCGCCTACAAGGAGGCGATCGACCTCATGCTCGAGCCATACAAGGACGAGCAGATCGACATCGTGGTCGGCATGGAATCGCGCGGCTTCATCTTCAGCTCGCCGATGGCCTATCAGCT
>CAZCEE010000319.1:0-3298 GCA_964497165.1 uncultured Schumannella sp.
TATCGCGGGCCTCCTGTCGTCCTCTCACGCGCTCGGCTCGCCTGAGGACGCTGCGGTCGTGGTTCTGGTTGCCGACTGGGTGGTGGGGCCGGCCGATCATCTGCGCTGGTTGAACCGGGATGTGCCGCACCTTCCCGTCGTCGTTGCTGAGCGCGCCATCACGGTCGGGCCGCTCGTCGAGCCGGGTGCAGGGCCGTGCCTGTACTGCGTGCACCTGGCGCGGATTGACGCCGACCCGGCGTGGACCGCCATCGCGACGCAGCTGCTCGGGCGGGCGCCGCGCGTGCTCGGGGCGCTCGCGGTTGCTGAGGCGGCCGCATTCGTTGCTCGGCGGGTTCTTGGTCGACTCTCCGGCGAACGCGAGGGTGGAGTGTCGTGGCGGCTGGACTCGGGGGGTGAGGTCAGGTCGCGCGGGTGGGGGCGGCATCCCGACTGCCGGTGCGCAGCTCCTGCAGGAAGCGACTGGGCTGCCGTTCCCGATCTCGCTGACCGCGACGTGCCCACGACAACGCCAGCCGTCGGCGTGCCCGCGTGATTCCGACATAGAACAGGCGACGTTCCTCGTCGATCGCCGCCGCGCTGCGGGCGTGCGACACGGGCAGCAGCCCTTCGGCGAGGCCGACGAGGTAGACCGACTCCCACTCGAGGCCCTTCGCCGAGTGCAGGGTGCCGAGCACCACGGCGCTCATCGGCAGGTCGCCCTTCGCCTGCTCGCGGTCGTCGAGTTCGACGGCGAACCGGGCGAGGGTCACCTCTTCCGGGGTGGCTTCGGCGAACCGCACGATCGCGTCGAGGCCGGCCCAGTCGTGTGGGCCGAGCTTCGAGTGGGTGCGGTCGACGGTCCACCCCGCCGCCCGTGCGGTGTCGGCGATGAAGCCGCGCACCGGGTCGTCGGGAAAGCGCTGCGCCTGCACCGCGAGCGCCGACGTGAGTTTGCGCACCGCAGGGATCTCGAAGAACGGCGTGCCGGCGAGCGACCGCGTCACGATGCCTCGGGCGGCGAGCGCATCCTCGAAGAGGCGCGCCTGATCGTTGACCCGGTGCAGCACCGCGATCTGTTCGAGTGCGGTTCCGGCGGCGAGCTCGGCGACGATCCCCTCTGCGATGCCCGCCGCCTCGGCAGCGTCGTCGTCGTAGGCGGTCGGCTCGGTCACGACCCCCTTGACCGCGGTCGCCGCGCGCAGGTCAAGGGCTCCGGGGCGACCGCGCATCAGCCGATTCGCGAGATCGAGCACCTGCGGGGCCGAGCGGTAGTTGCGTTCGAGGCGAACGATTTCGGCGCCCGGGTGATCACGCTCGAAGCCGAGCAGGTAGGCGCTCGACGCTCCCGCGAACGTGTAAATGGTCTGATTGGCGTCGCCGACGACGCACAGGTCGGTGCGGTCGCCGAGCCACAGCTTCAGCAATCGATGCTGCAGGGGCGAGACATCCTGGAACTCGTCGACCACGAAATGCCGGTACTGCGTGCGCACCCGCTCGCACGCGATCGCCTCCGAGTCGAGCATCCCGCAGGCGACGAGCAGCACATCCTCGAAGTCGATGCGGCGGCGTTCATCCTTCAGCTCCTCGTACTGCTGCTGCACCTCCGCGACAGCGTCGGCATCCAGCCCCCGCGGCAGCGGACGGCCGCGCGCCGCCGTCGCGTACGTCTCGATGCTCAACTCGGACGTCTTGCGCCACTCGATCTCGCCTGCGACATCCCGAACCGCACCGCCACCGAGCCGGATCTTCGCCCGCTCCGCCGCCTCGACGATGTATCGGGCCTTGTTGTCGAGCAACCGCGGCGCGGAGCCGCCCACCAGGTCGGGCCAGAAGTAGCCGAGCTGCGCGAGCGCCTCCGCGTGGAACGTGCGCACGACCGCTCCGGGCGCGCCGAGCACCCGCAACCGGTGCCGCAGCTCGCCCGCGGCTTTCGACGTGAAAGTGAGAGCGAGCAGGGTGCCCGGCGAGTAGACGCCCTCCTGGATGCCGTGCGCGATGCGGTGAGTGATCGCGCGGGTCTTGCCGGTGCCGGCCCCCGCGAGGATGCACACCGGGCCGAGCAGCGTCTCGGCCGCGTGCCGCTGCTCCGCGTCAAGACCGTCGAGGATGTGCGCTGCCGCGCTCACGACGTTGCTTCAGTCACGGGCGGGTGCCGTCGGCGAGCTCGCTGCCGAACCAGTGCTCGATGATCGCCCGCGCGATCGACGTCGGGCCGGGCAGCAGCACCTCGCCGGCCTCGACCGCAGCCGTCAGTTCGGCGCGGCTGAACCAACGCAGCGCGATGATCTCCTCGCCGTCCGGGCGGCCGGTGGCGTCGGCTCCGGCGGCGACGCGCGCCTCGAATCCGACCATCAGGGATGCCGGGAACGGCCAGGGCTGACTGCCGAGATACTGCGGATTCTCGACCCGCACGCCCGACTCCTCGAACACCTCGCGGATGACGGCCGCCTCGAGCGACTCCCCCGGTTCGACGAACCCGGCGAGCAGCGAAAAACGGTTCGCCTCCCAGAGCGCGTTCGACCCGAGCAGCAGCCGGTCATCCTGGTCGAGCACCCCCACGATCACGGCGGCATCGGTGCGCGGAAAGAAGTCTTTGCCGGTCTCGTCGCGGCGCACCCAGCCCGACTGGGCGGGCACAGTTTCGACACCGGCGACCGGCGAGAAGCGCGACACCGTGTGCCAGTTCAGGATGGCGAGCGCCTGCGTGAACAAACCCGCGTCGCGTTCATCGAGCCGAGCCCCGATGCGGCGCAGGTCGCCCCACTGCGCAGGCCCGGAGGGCACGTCATCGAGTTCGTCGAAGCCCTCGGTGGAGTCGACCGCGAGCGCCACGATCGGGGTGCCCTCCGGCATGTCGGGGGCGGGGTTCGTCGTGCGCCCGAGATACACCGCGAGGGCCGCTTGCGGCACGATCGACGGCGGCAGAATCGCGAGAGTCGTCGGAGTCGCGAGCAAAGCGCGGCCCTCGTGCAACACGATCGCGCGGGTGCGGGCATCATCGAGCAGGGCGTCGATCCCGCCGGCGCGGCCCAGATGGTCCCGATCGAGCGCTGCGCGAGCCAGCGGCAGCCGTGACGAGAAGGTGCTTGGCGCTTCCGGGGAAACAGCAGAGCGGGGAGTGTCGGACATCCGGACCTCCTCCGCCCAACCCACCCATCGGGCGCTGGCCCCGATGCATAACAGAAACCACGGCCCTGTGCTCGGATACGTGGCCTTGATCCATCGGTACCGGCGACGTCACTTCCGAGGTCCGCAGTGAGCCGCGGCGACACCTCCGTCGCCGCCAGCGCAGCGCCAGCCGTCGCCGTTGCGCTGG
>CAZCEE010000320.1:0-3288 GCA_964497165.1 uncultured Schumannella sp.
TGGTCGGGGCCGATGTTGAGCGCGTCGAAGTTGAACCAGGCGTGCTCGAGCTCGGGGCCCTCCGCGACCTCCCAGCCCATCGCGACGAAGATGTCGCCCATCTGCTCCATGAGCAGAGACAGCGGATGCCGGGCGCCCGTTCGGCGGCGGGACGGTACGGCCGTGACGTCGACGGCTTCGGCGGCAAGCTGCGCCTCCTCTTCAGCTGCGAGGATGCGACCCTCGGCTTCGACGAGCGCCAGGGTGACGCGGGCGCGGGCCTCACCGACGAGTTTTCCTGCCGTCGCCTTCTGATCGGCGGGAACCTCACGCATCGACGCGTTGAGTTTCGACAGTGCGCTGCCATCGGAGGTGTGTGCCGCGCGAGCGGCCTTCAGCGTGGCCGAATCCTGCGCCTCGGAGATCGCGCTCAGTGCGGCTGTGACTGCCGTCTTGACAGCCTTCGGAGTGATCTCGGACACGAGTGTCGAGCTTAGTGTGGCGAAGGTTAGACCTTCGTGACTTCCGGATGCACGCCACGGCTGGGGATACGGGGCTTGCCGGCCCTCGGCCCGCTGCGCCGCGCGACGATCCGCGCCACCCACGACAGCAACAGGTTGAGCGTGAGGTAGATGATGAGCACCACGAAGAACAGGGTGAAGAAGTACTGGTTGCCGAAGAAGTTCGACAGGCTCCGCACGGTGTTGAGCAGCTCGGGGTAGCCGATGATGTAGGCGAGCGCCGTGTCCTTCAGCAACACCACCATCTGGGCGATGATGATCGGCAGCATGTTACGTACCGCCTGCGGGAACTCGACGAGCAGCCGCGTCCCGAGCGGCGACAACCCGATCGCGAGCCCCGCCTCGCGCTGACCTCGCGGCAGCGCTGCGACTCCCGCGCGCAGGATCTCGCCGATGAGCGCACCGTTGTAGACCGCGAGCGCCCACACCCCCGCCCAGTACGCCTGAGCGGCGAAGACCAGCAGGATGAAGAGCATCATCAGCAGCACCGGCATGCCGCGGAAGAACTCGAGAACGACGGTGACCGGCACCCGGATGAACGCGGAACGAGCCGTGCGCCCGAACGAGAACAGCACGCCGATCACGATCGCGAGTACCGCCGCGACCCCCGCCATCGAGAGAGTCCCGGCGAGCGCACTGCCGAGGCGGCGCCACACCGCACGATCGAGCAGGATGTCCCAGCGGCTCGGGTCGAAGAGCCCCGACTGTACGACGCCGGCTGCGGTCGTGCGCGGGAGCGCGAGCGTCACAACGAGCCAGGTGACCCCGGCCGCCAGGAGCACCACGACGATCACCGACACGATTCGCGCGAACCGGCGGGCGCGCGGCCCGGGCGCTTCGTAGAGCACGCTCATCGCAGCACCGCCACTCGGCGCTCGACAATGGCCGCAATGCGACCGAGTGTCACCGTCACGACCAGGTAGAACAGCGCGACCGACAGCAGGATCGCGATGACCTCGTCACCCCGATCGTTGATGACCCGACGGCTCGACCCGATCAGCTCGACGACGAAGAAGCCGCCCGCGACCGAGGTGTTCTTGGTGAGCGCGATCAGCACGTTGATGATCGGCGGGATGACCATGCGCACCGCCTGCGGCAGGATCACGATCCGAAGCGACTGCCCGAAGGTGAGGCCCACGGCGCGCGCCGCCTCGGCCTGGCCGAGCGGGATGCCGTTGATGCCGGAGCGGAGCGCCTCGGCGATGAAGGGCGCGGTGTATGCCGTGAGGCCAATACAGGCGAGCACGAAATAGCCGGACTGCGAGTCGAGCCCGGCGAACCGCACCCCGACATACGGCAGCACGAACGCGCACCCGAAAAGCACAAGAGTGAGCGGGATGTTGCGGAAGACCTCGGTGTACACGGTCGCGATGACGCGCAGCGGGGCGACCGGTGAGATGCGCATCCCGGCGACGACAGTGCCGAGCAGAAGGGCCGCGCTCCCCGAGATACCGAGGAGCGCGAGGGTGCGGGTGAAGCCGGACAGCAGCGTGCCGAAGTTGTCGATCACGGCATCCATGTCGTCCTCACCTCACCTGAAGTCGACCCCGTCAGGGGCGTAGGAAGCCGGGCGCCGCACACGAGGTGCGACGCCCGGCTGATCGCTCAGTACCGATCGACCGCCGGCGGCTCCGGCAGGGTCAGCAGTGCGCCTACCGTTGCCTCCCAGGCCGCGGCCCAGTCGCCGTTCTCGTACGACGCTTCGAGCACGTCGTTGATCCACGACCGGAACTCGGTGTCGTCGATCGCGAGACCGATGCCGTAGGGCTCGACGGTGAACGGTGCGTTGACGAGTTCGAACTCGCCCTCGTTGTTGAACGCGAGGCCCGACAGGATGACGTTGTCGGTCGTCAGCGCGACCGCGGCACCCGTGCGGATCGGCTCGAGGCAGTCACCGTAGCCGGCGGCCTCGAGGATGTTGTCGGTGTACTCGGAGATGTTCGCGAGCGACGTGGAGCCGCTCACCGTGCAGACGGTGGCATCCGGGTTGTCGGTGAACCACTCGGGTCCGTCGATGCCGTCGGGGTTGCCCGCGGGCACCAGGATGTCCTGGCCTGCCACGTAGTACGGTCCCGCGAACGAGATGATCTCCTTGCGGGTGTCGTTGATCGTGTAGGTCGCGACCACGACATCGACCGTTCCGGCCGTGATGAACGGTTCGCGGTTCGCCGAGACCGTCTCGATCCACTCGATGTTGGCCGGGTCAATGCCCAGATGCTTGGCGATGATCAAGCCCATCTCGACGTCGAAGCCCTCAGGCGTGCCATCCGGTCCTTCGAGACCGAACAACGGCTGGTCGAACTTGGTGCCGATCGTGATGGCGCCCGCATCCGCGAGTGCTGCCATCGTCGTGCCGTCCTCGAACGGTACGGCCTCGAACCCGCCGGGCTCGTCGATTGGGTCGTCGCCGGGCGTGCTCGAGTCGACGCAACCGGCCAGGACGAGAACTCCCGCCGCCGCGAGTGCGGTGATGGATAGACGTGTGCGGTGTCGCATGATGTCCCCTCTACTGCTGTGTGTCGCACCCACTGGTCAGTGGGTGAGGATCTTCGACAGGAAGTCCTTCGCTCGATCGGAGCTCGGCTTCGTGAAGAAGTTGTTCGGCGTCGCCTCTTCGACGATCTCGCCGTCGGCCATGAAGAGCACGCGGTCGGCGGCTTTTCGGGCGAATCCCATCTCGTGCGTGACGACCATCATCGTCGTACCGTCTTTCGCGAGGCCGACCATGACGTCGAGCACCTCGTTGATCATCTCGGGGTCGAGCGCGGAGGTCGGCTCGTCGAAGAGC